>CALKVB010000063.1 GCA_937996605.1 uncultured Oxalobacteraceae bacterium
GATGTTTTCGAGCTGGTGCCTGCAATGATGAAAGAATCCGCCTACGGCTTGGGAGCATCTACTTTCGAAGTGATGTGGAAGGTCGTCTTGCCTTACACCAAAGCGGGTGTGATTGGTGGCGTCATGCTAGGGCTAGGACGCGCTTTGGGTGAAACCATGGCAATTACCTTTGTGATTGGTAATGCGCATAAATTAAATTGGTCGCTCTTCTCAGGCGGCAATAGTATCGCCTCCACTTTGGCGAACGAATTTGCTGAAGCGGAATCAGAATTGCATATTGCTTCCTTATTTCTCTTAGGTTTAATTTTGTTTGTGATTACATTCATCGTACTCGCTTCAGCGAAGCTACTGTTGTTGAGCATGAAAAAGAAAGAAGGCGTGAAATGAGCCAAGCAAGTATGAACCCTGTGTACCGCCGCCGCCTCTTAAAGCATAAGATAGGTATCGCACTGTCGACTGCAGCAATGGCATTTGGCGTTTTCTTCTTGATGTGGATCTTATCGACCTTGGTCATCAAAGGTTTCGGTTCCTTGAGTTGGGAAGCCTTAACGGTCGCGACTCCAGCACCTGGTGAAGAAGGTGGTGGTCTGGCCAACGCTTTGATCGGTAGTTTGATGATGGTGGGCTGTGCTACGCTGATCAGTACCCCAATTGGTATTTTGGCTGGTATTTACTTGGCCGAATATGGTGAACGCAATTGGTTTAGTGATCTGACGCGATTTGTGACCGACATTATGTTGTCGGCTCCTTCAGTCGTGATTGGCTTATTTGTGTATGCGATTTATGTGGCCCACATTAAGCATTTTTCCGGTTGGGCAGGCTCTTTGGCGATTTCTTTGATCGCGATTCCGGTCGTTGTTCGTACTACTGACAATATGCTGGCCTTAGTACCGATTAGTTTGCGCGAAGCGGCATTCGCACTTGGAGCACCACGTTGGAAGGTCGCTTTATTTATTCGGATTAAAGCAGTTAAAGCAGGTATTTTGACGGGTGTGCTATTAGCCGTTGCGCGGATTTCTGGTGAAACAGCACCGTTGTTGTTTACTGCCTTGAATAATCAATTCACTAACACTGACATGAATAAACCGATGGCGAACTTGCCGGTCGTGATCTATCAATTTGCGATGAGCCCATATGATAATTGGCGTGGCCTGGCTTGGACTGGTGCTTTGTTAGTGACTTTTAGTGTCCTTGCCTTAAACATTTTATCGCGCACCGTATTTTCACAAAAGAATCAACATTAATTGAGTAGCTCATGATGACTTCACAAACTAACCCAACAGCAGTTGAGCAAAAAGCCTGCATTGAGACCAAGAATCTCAATTTCTTCTACGGTAATAATCGTAGTTTGCGTGATGTGAATTTGAAGGTCTATGATAAGAAAGTGACCGCGTTTATCGGCCCTTCAGGCTGCGGTAAATCGACCTTGTTGCGCACTTTTAATCGCATGTATGACCTCTATCCAGGTCAACGTGCTGAAGGCGAGATTTTGTACAACGGTCATAATATTTTGACGCCAGGCCAAGATATTAATCTTCTGCGCGCCAAAGTCGGTATGGTATTTCAAAAACCAACACCGTTTCCGATGTCGGTGTATGACAATATCGCGTTTGGCGTTCGCTTATATGAGAACTTGTCAAAAGGCGAAATGGACGAGCGCGTTGAATGGGCTTTGAAAAAAGCTGCATTGTGGACTGAGGTCAAAGATAAGCTTAATAGCAGTGGTTTGAGCCTCTCTGGCGGTCAACAGCAACGTTTGTGTATCGCCCGCGGTGTTTCAGTGAAGCCTGAAGTCTTGTTGCTGGACGAGCCAACCTCTGCCTTAGATCCGATTTCCACGGTGAAGATCGAAGAATTGATCAATGAACTCAAAGAGGACTACACAATCGCGATCGTTACTCACAACATGCAACAAGCTGCGCGCTGTTCTGATTACACTGCGTATATGTATTTGGGTGAATTGGTCGAATTCGGCGAGACCGATAATATCTTCATGAATCCTATTCGTAAGGAAACACAAGATTACATCACCGGCCGCTTTGGTTGATTTTGCTTACGCGGCCGCATCGTAGTAGTGCTGCCCGATTACAACGACAAAATACATAATTCAGGAGTCCTCTATGTTAGGCGAACACTCATCCTCACAATATAATCATGATTTGGAAGCGATTCGCTCCAAAGTTTTACTGATGGGCGGCTTGGTGGAAAGTCACTTTCATGACGCCATGGCCTGCTATCGTACAGGTAATGCAGAACAAGCTGCCGCAGTTGTAAAGGCTGATGAAGAAGTGAATCGTTTAGAGGTGATCCTAGACGATATGTGCAGTCATCTGATCGTAAAACGCCAACCTGCCGCGAA
>CALKVB010000064.1 GCA_937996605.1 uncultured Oxalobacteraceae bacterium
TGCTTTGACCTGGTGAAATAAAAGTGTTGGCATCTTCGTTTCGTCCTTGCGTAGAAGAGTTTGACTCAGCACTCTTCGATACCTCTTGTGCGCGCACTTCTTGTGTAAGACCAACGTGGATGATGCAAACAACTACAAATGCAGTGAAAGAAATAAAAAACGGCTGCCACCTCGCAGTGCTCAACAACACATACTGCGATACATCTGGGCACACCGACTTCAAGCTTTTAAACATTATTTTGTCGCGAGTCCCACACGGGAGATCCCTAATTTCTTTGCTTCAGAAATCACTTTTATCACCTCGTCGTACTTAATTTCCTTGTCAGCCGAAACCATCACTGAAAGTTCAGGTTTAGCCTGATGAAATTCCTTGAGTTTTTGCATTAGCTGCTTACGGTCAGCTGCGGTTTCTTTGGCCTCTTGGCGACTATTGCCATTCGATGAACCTTTACTATTAATGCTGATTGTCGCTGACGCGTTCGGTGCCAGCGCAATTTCTATGTAATCTGCTGGTGGCTTGGTCGATTGTCCCGCGGTTGGCAAATTGATGACGCTAGGATTAGTCATCGGCGCCGCCACCATAAAAATCACCAGCAACACCAACATTACGTCGATATAAGGCACGACGTTAATTTCAGCTTTAAATTTGCGTTTACGTTCGCCACGAAGTGAACTCATTACTACTCACCTGACGCTTAACGCGATTGTCTTTGCAAAATATTGGAGAATTCTTCAATGAAAGTCTCGAAACGAATCGCAAGACGATCGATATCATGAGAATAGCGGTTGTACGCTAATACCGCTGGAATCGCCGCGAACAAGCCAATCGCCGTTGCCACCAATGCTTCAGCGATACCTGGCGCTACCGCAGCCAAGGTCGCTTGCTGTACGTTTGCGAGGCCGCGAAATGCATTCATAATGCCCCACACCGTTCCAAACAAACCGATGTAAGGTGACACCGAGCCAACAGATGCCAAAAACGACAAATGTGATTCCAAGTGATCCATTTCACGTTGATACGAAGCGCGCATCGCACGGCGAGCACCGTCGAGCATTGCACCGGCATCGAGGCCTGCCTTATTCGCTGCTTTCACTTTGTGATACTCGTTCATGCCTGCTTCAAAAATACGCTCCAGGGCGCCCGTCTTATCACGTGCGCCGCGATGATTCGCCACCGCCTGCTGATACAACTCCACTAAATTACCACCTGCCCAAAAACTACGTTCAAATTGTTCTGTTTGTGCGCGCGCTTTCTTAATCGCAAACATTTTACTGAAGATGTAGTTCCAACTCATAATGGAAACGCCGAGCAGAATTGCCATCACAATTTGCACCAGTGGTGATGCGTTGGTAATGAGTGAGACGAAAGAAAGATCTTGGGTTACGGTCATGATGGTTTCAATATAATCGAATAGGTCAAACAAATTTGTTGGTAGTGAGCATTAGATGTAAATATCCGCCGCCGATTTAAACTGTAGTCAACGGACGTATCAACGCAAGCACAGCCGCAGGCACTGCCACAGGAC
>CALKVB010000065.1 GCA_937996605.1 uncultured Oxalobacteraceae bacterium
GTTAGTTGACATCGAATCATAAACATCGGCAACCGCAATAATGCGAGCCTCTAAGGCAATTTGCTCGTTTCTGAGACCTTTGGGGTATCCAGAACCATCGATGCGTTCATGGTGTTGTTCTATCATTTCAATAAGCGGCCATGGCGTCCGCAAATGCGCAAAGATTTTGGCGCCCATCTCGGGATGAATTCTGATCATCGCAATTTCGGCTGGTAACAATTCGCCGATCTTGTTCAGAATTTCTGAAGGGACGGCCATTTTCCCGATATCATGGACCAAGCCTCCTAAACGCAGCCCTAACAACTCATGCTCTGACATGCCAAGCTGCTTGCCAATTTCTACCGACAGTTCAGACACATGTTTCTCATGCAAGGCGGTATATTCATCTCGTAAAGACGACGCCTGCGTGAGAGCTGTGACCATCCCAATTAACAGCTCTTGCACATCTTCATTTTTCAGTTGGAGATTCTTTTCAATCCGCCGAATACCAATCGCCTCAACCTTCTGCTGCAGAATTGGAAAACCGCGTTGCACGAAAGATTCCCAATTCGAGATCTCTGCATCCAAATAGGGAAGCTCGCGATTTCCCGCGCCGATCACCGCGACCACGCGATCACCTTGCCGTATTGGCGTACTCATGTGCCGCGACAACCTAAAGTGCCCCTCGGGTAAACTGCCTTTCCTCATCATCGCTTCGTAGTCATTATGCACGACTGTTTTGTTCTGACGAATTGAATCTGCCCAAATGCCAGCCTTAGAAATCGAGTAATGGCCATCATGACTGGTCGTGCAATGCTGCAAAACCGCATTTGACCAAACGGTCAAATGCAACTCGCTAGTATCACTGTCATATAAGTGAAAGTAACCGAATTCAGATCCGACCAATCGCAGTGCGCACTGCAAAAAGTCTTGATACGCTTGGCCTTCGTAGAGGAAATCCCGACGAGAGAAATGATCCAGTTGATCTTGTATTGTCTGCACGCGCTTTTACTTCCTTGAACTGGCAAGGTCCGATTTTGATAGACACATTCATGTGAATTTCAGTATTTCACATCAAAAAGTTTCTGGCAAGTATTGCTCAATTGATGTTGTTTGCGAATAGCGCAGTACCGCTCCACACACAGCTGTTGATACCTCAGCGGCTACCTGCTGCTGTAGCAAAGGTAAACAACACTTCTTAGATCTGCTCGATGGTTGGGCTGAGAAATTCAAATCGATTGGTCAGGTCTGCTATTTAATAGACCGTCATAACTACCTCTTAATTAAAACACCAGATACGAATTTGCAGCGGGTAATGCGCCTCCTCATGAGTGTGGATCAAGTCCGCATTTGAGCTGTATTTCAATCAATAAATGGGCAGAAAAAAAGAACCTTCGCTGAAACCAAAAAAACTGCGTGATCTAGATCATATTAGGAGACACTGAGCTTGACAATCAACGCGCCCAAAGTGCAAACTCAATTGAACGTAAGTTTTTTAAATACATCCAAGAATACCTTTGTTCTGGGCTCTTGTCGCTTCACGTAACGCGGACAAAGTCGATCTCCCATGAGATGACTCAATTAAACGTATAACACGAAAAATTCCTGGGACAACGGACTTAAATTGACCAGCATTGACCAGCTACGCTAAGAAGTCAAACGGCCAGCTGGGACTGCTGCATACCTACATCGTTCTCATAAAATTGAAAGCTTCTTTATCGTGATGTGAAATTTGCTAGGCTCGGCAGAACAAGAATGACTCCTCATATAAAGGCCAATAGTTATACGATCAAACATAGCCAATTCCGTAATTGTCTTTGACGCCGAATAGAAAGATTAACTCACACAATGCGAATTCATTACTAACATGAACGCCTTATACAAGTCGCAATACAGAATAAAAATAATGAAATTAGTATTTTCATTGCTAGGCCGCAAGCCAACGTATAAAGCTGGCTTGATCATTATTTGTATATTGTTTGCACCAATTTGTGAAGCACAGAGTAATATCAACAAAGCGATGGTCGTTCGGTACTGGTACAAAGATTTACCGACGCGAGAGACCTATCAGTTCGCACTGCTCAAGCTGGTTCTTGAGAAAACAATTCCCAGTCACGGCCCTTACGTGCTCATAAAATCCACCGAGGATTTTCCGGTACAACGCTCCTATGTTGAGCTCAAAGATGGGAACAATATCAATGTAGTTGCATCGTCTGGCGAGCACGATCTTGATCGCATGGGTAATGAAGTCACTACGACCATCAAAAAACCGATTCTCTTTGGCTTACTTGGTTACCGGAGACTATTGATTCGTGGAGAAGATCAGATAAAGTTCAACAAGATCACCACGCTCGAAGAATTGCACAGTAAGGTGATTGGGCAAGGTCAATATTGGGTTGAAAATCGTATTTACGAAGAAAATGGTTTCCGCTTGGTGACAGGCACAAAACTGCCACAATTAATTAATATGCTTCAAGCTAAGCGCTTTGATTTTCTTCCCTTAGGAGTGATCGAGATAGATGACATACTAAAAGAAACCCAAAAACGACAGCTCGATATCAAAATCGCCAAGAATATTCTTTTATTTTATCCGCACCCGGTCTATTTCAAAGTGAGCATACGTCATCCTGAACTAGCAGAACGAATTTCACTTGGGCTCGATATCGTCAAACAAGATGGCTCTCTAAAAAATTTATTTGAACAACACTTCTCAGAAGAATTAAAGTCCATTAGAGAAAAAGAAACAAGAGTCTTTATCTTAAAAGGACTAACTACTGACACTGAAATCAACTTAGCTGAACCAAGCCTACTCAAACGTTGATACTGCAAATGCAAAAACATCGATTTAAAATCGACTTGCACAGTCGTGAACCAAAAATATAATTAAACACTTCAATTCGAAGAATATTCATGAAGCGTGCATTCAATTTTCCAAGTGCCCTATGTAGTAAAGAAAACCATGCAAACAAAAATTCTAAAATTCACTTTGCTTATACTGATGTTCTTATCTTTCGGCACTAGCCAAGCACAAGACAACAATTACCTGTTCTACTACGGCGAACCGTTTGCAGTGTTTTCTAAAGAAACCGGTTTTTCTAACTTCACCCTCCTCTATCAAGACCCCAAGACAGAAAAATATAAGCTCGACAAAGCACTCGCTAAAAAGATTAAATTTCTGTGGCAATACACAGAGAGCAAGCCGCCAATGAAATTCGCGGTGGAGAAGTTTGAATTTGATCCCGAAAACGATGATTGCACACATGAAGCTAAAGCCGTACTCAAAGGCATAGCACCTCAAGGCGTTTATACATCATTGCCGCTCAAAAAACGCGCAGGTGCTTCTCCACACGCAGCAACTGAAGCAGAAAATAAACTCGCCGCAAAACTCGTCATGGATTACCTCAAACGAGATGGTTACAAGGCCAGCACCATCGCGGCCATCATCGAACACTTACAAATCTCTGCGGTCAATTTAAAAGCAGGTGAAAAAGATTCACTGATTGTGAAAGCTGATTTCGAATGGCACAAAAAGTTTATCTCCATGTTGGTGCTTGTGACACCTAATGCCGCCAAACAGCTCGAGCTGAGTTTCGCCGAAACCTACGCATCCGAAATGGAAACTGAATCGACCCATATCAGCTTTAGCGAAAATATTGATCTTGGAGACGGCGATGGCGATCGTATTCTGATCGAGCGTAGTCACTGGGAAAATGTAGACTACTCGATTCTTGCAAGACCAAACAAGAAAAATGAATGGAAAGAACAACTTTCATTCAATAGAGGTTGTTAAACACAGGGCTGAGATCAGTTTTCAATTTGCAATAACAAGAACTTACACTCAGCTTTGCACCTTGTTCAAATTATTTCCACGCGCTAATCAAGCTCATCCACCAAGACCATTCGCTTGATGCATAAAAACCGTATTGCTGAAGAGCCACGGAAAACAGCAGGATGAGATAAGGAGAGCGCAGCTTTCCTTTGCGATAGTCATCGTAGATCAAAGCGAACACTGCGGCGCAACAAACGACGTAGGACAGATGCACAGCCATCTCAAATGAGCTTATCCACTCACCTAAACGCGGCATGTTACGACCGAGCGCCGGTGGTAACACTAGCACAGCAGTCGATGCCATAAATCGCGCATGTAATTGAACGTTTTTACGATATTAAATGGCTGCCCCATAGGCCAATACAAATGTGATGAGCGTAATGGTATCAATCCATACCAAGCGGCTACCAAAGACCTGCGAAAAACCGGCGGGGCTCGTTAGCATTGCTCTCATCATGAAGACACCAGACAGAAGAAATAGCGGCACCAGTAAGAGTGAGGTGCGTCCCACCATTCTATGTACTTGTATCTTCCCAGTTCGCATCAACCAAGATTGGCCAATCAGCATCAACATCCAAAGCGTCGCCATGATGCCATGAAAGTGGTGAACCAAATCAACATTGGCCAGATTGCCAAAGTAAGAGGGATAAAAACCGATCACTGCGATCAACAACACTGCGCAAAAGAAATACACGGCTTGCTTATACATGACTCTCCCCACTCGTATCAATATTAGACGGCAAGTTTGTTGGAATTGCCTTTTATTCGCGAATGATTTAGTTCTAGCGTGATCGACACTCCTTTAAATTAAGACACTAACGGATAAAATGTAAACCAAACTAGAAAAGTGCTAAAGGTTTGATCTTCAAAA
>CALKVB010000066.1 GCA_937996605.1 uncultured Oxalobacteraceae bacterium
ATCTACACAGGCGAAGACACTCTTTCCCTACACGACGCTCTTCCGATCTGGTTGGTTCGGTGGTTTACTGCCAGCAACGGGTGTGGCGATCGTGGCACAAACCGGTAACATGTATAACGGTTTGTGGTACCCGATCATCGTCGCCAGTGTGACCTTTGTCATCGGTATGTTGTTTGTCAAAGAAACTAAAGACGTCGACATCTACGAAAATGATTAATACCAAGCTGCAATGAAGTACCAAAAGCCCACTTCGGTGGGCTTTTTATTTGCTTACTTGCATTCGGAATTTCAAATGTACCAACTCGAATGCACTATTCCGAGATAGTAAAAATCACTGTGGCAATTTATTGAATATTGTAGTAAAAAGTCGATCTAGAAAGATAATATTATGTCTTAACTTAATACAATACTGCCTAGAGAAACTACATAGGTTCAATTCACACGACTGACTTCCCATTAAGCACATGGAAACGATTTTTTACGACAAAACAGACAAAGGCCGCGAAGAAATCAGCAGCCGTAAATATCAGCTGTCACCTCGGCTACGGCCTTTGTTAGTCATGATCGATGGCAAACATGGAAGTCATGAATTATTGCAACGGCTGGCTGGCATTGGGCTCAACCAAGATGCCTTGAACGAATTGCTACACTCAGGCTTTATCGCACCGGTACAGACTATTTCCATCGATGCGAACAAAACTCCTCAGCCTAAGGCCGTTCATGTCGACTTGCCAAAAGCGCTCGCTACAAATATTGAAGATGCCGGACTGAATGCTACCGCGAGTTTGGAGCCCGGTGCGACGACATCCATTACTTCTGAAAAAACACACGCAGAAAAACTGACATCACTACGTCAATTCTTCACTGAGACGATTAAAGGAAACTTAGGACTACGTGGCTTTACCCTACAACTCAAGGTAGAACGGGCCGACAGCTTGGACGACTTTATCGCCTTGAGTGAGGACTATGTTGAAGCCCTATACAAATCGAAAGGCCAACAAATTGCTCGCAATCTAGAGGCACGCCTCATGCAACTCATTGATGATGCGCGTTGAATCGAATCAGCAAGTTTGCATAAACTCCCAATACAGTCTTCTCGCCAAGATAGTAACTTCACCAATCGGCATGTCATGCTGTTCGAATTTCGTACAAGGCAAAACTTTAGCAAAGTTACCGGTGTTAAAAATCTCCTTTGCCTCAAGCAGTTCTTCTGGTCGTACTGACCGCTCACACACTTTGACATCGACAGATGCCAACAATTGAATCACGCGCGCTCGGGTAATACCCGAAAGAAAGCAGCCGTTCGCAATTGGAGTGACGACTTGGCCGCTCTGATCCACAAAGAAAAGGTTTGCAGTTGCGAACTCAGCCACATTACCAATAGGATCGCATACTACTGCATTATCAAATCCGCGTTTTTTGGCATCAACAAGCGCACGCGTAGTATTCGGATACAAACAAGACGCCTTTGCATTTGTCGGTGCCATATGTGGACCAGGCCTCTCCAAAGACGAAAGGCACGCCGAGAAACCGTCGAACTTCGGCATCGGCGCATCGAATAAAGTCAATGCAAAACCAGACTTGGTCGGCACTAACAGGCCTTCCAATCCAAACACTAAAGGACGTATGTATAACTCAGCTTCTGCTGGAAATTGTGCCACCCCTTCGCGACATAAACGCTCCAATGTATCTAGGTCATATGGACATTCTAAACCTAACTCCAGCGCACTGCGAATTGCCCGTTGAAGGTGTAATCTGAGGTCGGGTAAGCGACCAGCAACCGAACGCGCGCCATCAAAAATCGATGAACCAAGCCAAACGCTATGATCCATTGCGCCCATCAATGGCGTATTTCCCTTGCGCCACTCACCCTCGATATAGGTCAGATACATGCAATTTCCTC
>CALKVB010000067.1 GCA_937996605.1 uncultured Oxalobacteraceae bacterium
GAGTTCAAAACAGGTTACTTGAAAGGTTTGTCTTTGTTGATTCAAGCGAATAACTGGAATAACACACCATTCCAAGAATACAACACAGATCCTAACGTCATTACAAATAAAGTTACCTACGGTAGAACTTATTTGTTCGGCGCAAACTACAAGTTCTAATCTGAACCCGTATAAAACCCCTGCGCGGCATGGCAGGGGTTTTTTTTTACCCGTCGCATAAAAAGCGGCGGCGAATAAAGAGAATTAACGCAAAACCTGGTCGGCTTTCAATTGCAGTGAGAAAGTGCATGATGTTGTACGAGTCTTTCTGCGAACTAGGCTTCTATCATGGGCCAAACCACGGTAGAGTATGTGCAGGTTTTCCGTCAATTCTTTTTGATAAGAGATTTTGTAATGAATAACGAAGCAAATCGCAACGAAGCCATCAAAAATGTCGTGATCGTCGGTGGCGGTACATCAGGTTGGATGACAGCGGCAGCTTTGGCCGTTGTTCTCAAGGGCAAATACCATATTCGCGTAGTTGAGTCTGATGAGATCGGTATTGTCGGCGTTGGTGAAGCGACGATTCCGATGATACAGCGATACAACCAAATTCTCGGAATCGACGAGAATGAGTTTCTGCGCGAAACGCAAGGCACTTTCAAACTCGGGATTGAATTCGTCAATTGGGGCCGTCTTGGTGATCGTTACATGCATGGTTTCGGCACCATCGGCCAAGAGATGTGGACCGTACGATTTGACCAATACTGGCAAAAGTACAATCAGCAAGGCAAAGTAGCGAAGCTTGAAGAGTACTCCATCACGCGCATGGCTTCGAAGAAGAATAAGTTCATGCCAGCCGATCTCAGTGTGCCTAATTCGCCTTTAAATCAAATCGTGCATGCCTATCACTTCGACGCTAGCATGTACGCAAAGTACTTGCGTAAGTTTTCTGAAGCGCGTGGCGTCGTGCGTACTGAGGGTAAGATCACTCAGGTCAAACAACGCGTAGGCGATGGTTTCATTGAATCTGTTGTCTTAGAAAATGGCGAACAAGTCGAGGGCGATTTGTTTATTGACTGCTCCGGTTTCCGTGGTTTGTTGATCGAGCAAACGCTTAAAACTGGCTACGAAGATTGGACGCACTATCTACCGTGCGACCGTGCCTTGGCTGTGCCATGCGAATCTGCTCCCGTTCTCACGCCTTACACCCGCTCGACTGCACACAAAGCAGGTTGGCAATGGCGAATTCCCTTGCAACATCGAATTGGCAATGGCCACGTATTTTGCAGCGAGTTCACCAGTGAAGATGAAGCAGCGGCGACGCTGTTGGCGAACCTTGATGGCAAGCCTTTAGCGGACCCAC
This sequence comes from uncultured Oxalobacteraceae bacterium, assembly GCA_937996605.1. GTDB lineage: Bacteria > Pseudomonadota > Gammaproteobacteria > Burkholderiales > Burkholderiaceae_D > Undibacterium. The sequence goes on from CALKVB010000067.1 coordinate 1,346, forward strand.
GCTTGATTAAATTTACGACCGGTATGCGTAAGCAAGCATGGAATAAGAATGTCATCGCGATTGGCTTAGCAGGAGGTTTCTTAGAGCCTCTTGAATCGACCAGTATTCATTTGATTCAAACGGCGATTGCGCGTTTGATTAATTTCTTCCCGAATCGCAGCTTCAATGAAGTCGATATCAAAGAATATAACCGTCAAAGTCGCTTTGAGTTTGAACGTATTCGTGACTTCGTTATTTTGCATTACAAATTGAATCAGCGTGAAGACTCTGCATTCTGGAAAAACTGCGCAGAGATGGCTGTGCCAGATAGCCTCACGCACAAGATGGAGATGTATCGCGCCAGCGGTCGATTGTTGCGTGTCGATGATGAATTGTTTGCCGAGATTGGTTGGTTGCAAGTACTCGAAGGGCAAAATATGCCGGTCGAAGGCTATCACCCACTCGTCGATTTACAAACTGAAGATGGAACCCTTGAATACTTAGAAAGCGTGCGTCAAGTCATTGCGAAATGTGTCGATGTGATGCCTGACCATGCGGCCTATATTGCTAAACATTGTGCATCACCACGCATGTAAAATCTGATTACTTATTCACTTGGGATACGAGATATGAGTAATACAGAGATTTTCTTGCTCGCGATGTTGGTGATTTTTACCTTGCCGTATTTGATTTGGCGAGTGGGGCGCACCGATTACTACGCCCCGTTGGTGGTGGTGCAAATTATCACTGGTATTTTGCTGGGCCCGGGAGTATTGGGAAACGCGATGCCTGAGGTATACAAATTTGTGTTCGCGCCGACGATTGTGCATTCGCTCAATGGCATCGCGTGGTGGGCGGTGATGCTGTTTGTGATGATCGCGGGCGTTGAGCTCGACTTGCGCAAAGCTTGGGAGCATAAGCGCGAAAGCGGCATCACGGCCGGGTTGGCTTTGTGTGTACCACTGGTGTTTGGCTCTGTCGTTGCGATGGTGATGGTGCCGACCGAAGGATGGATAGGTGCAAAGGGCCTACCTTGGCAATTTGTATTGGGCATTGGCATGTCATGCGCGGTGACGGCTTTGCCGATTTTGATTCTATTCATGGAGAAGATGCAAATTTTACGTGAGCCTATGGGGCAACGCATTTTGCGTTATGCCAGCGTTGATGATATCGCCATTTGGGGTGTGTTAGCACTGATCATGTTGGATTGGACTCGTGTAGGCCGTCAGGCAATTTTCTTGGCTTTGTTCGCTTTCGTGGCGTATGCATTTCGTCGCCTGATGCAAATATTAGCGGAAAAAGATCGTTGGTTTGTGTCGTTGATCTGGTTGGCGATTTGTGCTTTCGCAGCAGATTGGGCGGGTTTGCATTTCATGGTTGGCGCTTTCTTGGCCGGTGCCGTCATGGATGCCGAATGGTTTGATCAAGAAAAAATGGACACCTTGCGCCACCATGTTTTGTTAGTAATGATGCCGGTCTTTTTCTTGAGCACCGGATTGAAAACGAACTGGACCTTGGGCGGAGCGACCGTATTTATTGCCGCTGCAGGTTTATTAGTGGCTGCGATTAGTGGCAAATGGGTTGGCATCCAACTTGCTGGCCGTATTTTGAAATGGCAAAAAGGCGAGGCCAGCATCATCGCTTGGTTACTGCAAACCAAAGCCTTGATCATGATTATCTTCGCCAATATTTTGTTGGATAAAGGCGTGATTACCGACGCTACATTCACGGCATTATTGTTGATGGCGATCGGCAGCACCATGTTGACGGTGCCGGTGGTGCAACCCAAATTGAACAAGCTGCGTGAGTTAATACAGCGTAGTAATTGAGTAGCTAGGATCGTAAAGTTTTTTGAGAGGAAGACCATGCAAAACAGTAGCGTATCAGGTAGCAAGCCGAGTCTGTCGTTTTGGCAGATATGGAATATGAGTTTAGGTTTTTTCGGTATCCAATTTGGTTTCGCCTTACAAAATACCAATACCAGCCGTATTTTCGCGACGCTTGGTGCCGACATCGATAAGCTCTCGATTTTGTGGTTAGCCGCGCCGATCACCGGGCTCTTGGTGCAGCCTGTGATTGGCTACCTCAGCGACAACACATGGCATCCGAAATGGGGCCGTCGTCGTCCTTTCTTTTTCATTGGCTCTTTACTGGCGTCAATTGCGATGTTCTTGATGCCAAATTCCGGTGCTTTGTGGATGGCAGTCTTCGTGTTGTGGTTGATGGATGCGTCCATCAATATTTCCATGGAACCGTTCCGCGCTTTTGTCGGCGATAAATTGAATACGAGTCAGCAAACGGGCGGCTTTGCGATGCAGACCTTCTTCATCGGCTGTGGTGGTGTGATCGCCTCTTTGTTGCCGACTATCTTCACTAACTATCTTGGTGTGAGTAACGATGCGGTTAATGGTGCGATTCCTGATACCGTCAAATACTCTTTCTATGTTGGTGGTGCGGTCTATTTCCTCTCTGTGTTGTGGACAGTACTGACCAGCACCGAAGATGCGCCAGCAGATATGGAAAAGTTCGAAGCGGAACGCGCAGCCAATAAAGGATTGGCTAACGCTGTTAAAGAGATTTTGGGCGGCTTCTTTAAAATGCCTAAGACCATGATCCAATTGGCGGTCGTACAGTTCTTTACCTGGGTCGCTTTGTTTTCGATGTGGGTTTACACCACGCCATCGATTGCCGATGGTGTATTCCATGCGACGGACGCACAATCGAGTGCTTATCAAGAAGCAGGTAACTGGGTTGGTATCATGTTTGCGATGTATGGTGGTGTCTCTGCAATCGCGGCTTTCCTGTTGCCATGGTTAGCAAAATTCACTAGCCGTAAGTTTGTTCATTTGATCTGCCTTGTCATCGGTGGTGTCAGCTTAATCAGTATTTTTGCGATTACGTCCAAAGAAATGTTGTTATTGCCGATGGTTGGTGTCGGTATTGCATGGGCAAGTGTATTGACGATGCCGTACGCCATCCTTGCCGGATCTTTGCCCTCCAATAAAATGGGCTATTACATGGGCTTGTTTAACTTCTTCGTGGTAATTCCGCAGATCGTGGCTGGCGTGGTGCTCGGTGCTATCTTGAAAAATTTCTTTGCCAATCAATCTGTCAAAGTCTTGATGCTCGGTGGTGCCTGCATGGTGTTAGCGGGTCTGCTGACCTTGGTGGTGCAAGATGACGCCGAAAAAAATGATGGCAAAAAAGTAGATGCCTCTTCGTTATAAGAATTATCGCTTGAGCCTCGCACATCATCAAAATGCGAGGCGTTTTTTTAAGGCATGAAGGTTCTCCATGTTGCGTTCAATGAATAAAATTAAACCCGTGGCTGTAGGCTGTATGGTGGCACTCGCTTTATGCGTTGGAGTGCATGCTGAGCCATTGGCTCGTACGCCCGCGTCCAGTCAAGTACAGGCCAAACCATTTCACTGGAAGAACGCCACGGTTTACTTCATGCTGACCGATCGTTTCAATAATGGCGACCGTCGCAACGATTTGAGTTATGGTCGCCAAGCGGATGCGGCACCACTACGCGGCTATATGGGGGGCGACCTCAAAGGCATTACAGCGAAAATCAAAGAAGGCTATTTCGACAAGCTCGGCGTCAATGTTCTGTGGATGACACCACCCGTCGAGCAGATCCACGCGGGTACTGACGAAGGCACAGGTAAATCGTATGGTTTCCATGGCTATTGGACTAAAGATTTTACGCGTGTAGATGCGAATCTCGGTAGTGACAAAGACTTCAAAGAAATGGTGGACACTGCACACCAACATGGCTTGCGTGTCTTGCTCGATGTGGTGATGAATCATACAGGCCCTGTCACTGAGGCAGATCCAGTTTGGCCTGCTGATTGGGTACGTACATCGCCACAATGCGATTATAAAAATGCCGATGGTGCGATCAAATGTACCCTAGTGAAAAATCTGCCGGACTTCTTAACCGAGAGCGATCAAGCGGTGGCATTGCCGCCGATGCTTGTTGCAAAGTGGAAGAGAGAAGGGCGCTACGAGCAAGAAGTCAAAGAGCTAGATCAGTTTTTTGCGAAGACGGGCTATCCGCGTGCACCACGCTTCTATTTGATGAAATGGCATGCTGATTGGATTAAAAAATACGGTGTTGATGGATTCCGTGTGGATACCGTCAAGCACGTGGAAGCCAATGTGTGGAAAGAATTAAAGCAAGTCGCTAGTGCGGCTTTCGAAGAATGGAAAGCAGTACATCCACAGCGCAAACTGAGTAACGATGCCTTCTTCATGACAGCGGAAGCCTACAACTACGATATTCAAGACGGCTTGCAGTTCCGTATGGATGGCGGTACACGCGTGAATTATTACGCCAATGGTTTCGACAGCATGATTAACTTTGGTTTGAAGTTCACTACACAGCAAGACTATGAATCGATATTCGCACGTTACGATCACATCTTGCACGGTGAGTTGAAAGACTATTCCGTGTTGAACTACATCAGCTCGCACGATGACGATAAACCACTTGATCCGGCGCGTAAAAAGAACTTTGAAGCCGCAAACAAACTGTTGTTAGCCCCAGGTGCAGCGCAAATTTACTATGGCGATGAAACCGCACGTTCATTAGTGCAGCCGCAAGCGCAAGGCGATGCCGTATTGCGTTCGATGATGAATTGGGATGATCTCAAGCGCAATTCGCCCTTGCCAGATCAAGCGGGTGTCAACTACCAAGACGTGCTGCGTCACTGGCAAAAGCTAGGACAATTCCGGCAAGCGCATCTCGCTGTGGGTATGGGGCGTCACCAACAATTGCAAGCTTCACCGTATGTATTTGAACGCAGTTTGCAGACGGGCACCCAACTAGATTACGTCATCGTCGCACTCGATTTGCCCAAAGCGCAGCAACTTGTAATTCCAGCAGGTAAGTTCAAAGAAGGGCAACGCGTGCACGATGCTTATAGCGGAAGCGAGAGCGTGGTCAAAGACGGTAAATTAGTTTTTGCAAGTGGTTTTCCGGTGCTGCTGTTGAGTGCGAAATAATCTATCTTGATCGTGGTCAGAGTTTAGTCGACCTATGTAATTCTTTTATCTGATGTCGTTTGAAAAGAAAAGTATGATGAAAAAATTGAGTATGCCTGCTTTGTCTTTGTCCTCATCTTTGGTGAGCCTTGCTGTCATGAGCTTATGTGCTTCGAGTACGACGGCGTATGCGCAAAACACCGAGCGACGTTTTGAATCGGCAAAACGCTTTAAAGATCATGTGGAAGTGCGCACTAATGATGGCGTGTATGTGATCAAGCCCTACTCAAACGAGATTTTCGAAACCAGTTTTATCCCGAAAGAGCAAAGTAGTGCTACTGCAGGCAGCGATCTGATCAAGAACAAGTCGCATGCGGTGGTCGCCGTGCCGCAAAAATTAAAGACACGCTTTTTGCAATCGGGCGCTTATGTGGAATATGCCAGCGCTGGTTTGAGTGTACAGATACGCAAATCTCCATTTCAACTGAAATATTTTTTTCAAGGCAAACTGCTGACGTCGGAAAAGCTGGGTTACCAAACCATCAAAGACAAACAAGCAGATGCAGACCCTAACCTCACACCGAATCGTGAACGTCTGAGTTTTAATCTCGATGCGAATGAAGCTTTGTATGGCGGCGGTGCTCGTGCTCTTGGCATGAATCGACGTGGCAATCGTCTGCCTTTGTATAACAAGGCACACTACGGTTATGAAGAGCGTTCGCAGCAAATGAATTACAGTATGCCTCTGGTGTATTCATCCAAGCTCTATGCGATTCATTTCGACAATAGCGCCATTGGTCATCTCGACCTTGATAGTCAGCACGATAATTCATTGAACTACGACACCATCGGTGGTCGTAAGACCTACCAAGTGATTGCTGGTAAAAATTGGCAAGACTTAGTGACGAACTATGTGAGCCTCACTGGAAAACAGCCATTGCCACCGCGTTGGGCTTTCGGTAATTTTGCCAGCCGATTTGGTTACCACAGTGAAGAGGAAGCACGTAAAGTTATCGCCCAATTCCGCGCTGAAAAAATGCCGGTCGACGCCATCATTTTTGACTTGTATTGGTTCGGCAAAGACATTAAAGGTACGATGGGGAATCTCGCTTTCGATGCCGACAATTTTAAAAATCCCCGCGGTATGATCGCCGACTTCGCGCAGCAAGGCGTGAAGACGGTGCTAATTACCGAACCCTTTATTTTGACGACTTCGCAGCGTTGGAAAGAAGCGGTTGATCAAAGCATTTTGGCGACCGATGGCAAAGGCACGCTGAACCAGCAGCGCAAACAGGCCGATGATCGCCACCACGATCATCAGTTCGATCAGGGTAAAACCTTTTTGCAGGGAACGCTTCATAAATCTCTCCTCGGGGTAAATTGCAAGTGAAACCTGTTGAGTGCTCTTCAGGCTGATCTACTACAAGCAGATAGCGTGCCAGCTTTTCCAAACCAGCGCTCCCCCTGAACTCTGTCTGCGCCGGACAAGGAAAGCCCTTCAAACCACCAGTCGTACCGCGTTATTAGCGTCACACTGACATTTTTGTCCGGCCA
>CALKVB010000068.1 GCA_937996605.1 uncultured Oxalobacteraceae bacterium
CTCACTGAGGGCTCACAAAGAATACTTGTTCACCATTGATTTTGAACGCAGCGATTTGCTTACGACCCGCATCCGACGTCAACCATTGAACCAAACTCATCGCGCCTTTGTAATTTATGTCTTTGTATTTAGCAGGGTTGACGGCAATCACGCCATAGGGGTTACGCATTTTTTCGTCACCTTCAAACACAATCTTCAAGCCAGTTTTAGCCCGATAAGCGTAGTAAGTCGCACGATCGGCGAGTGTGTAAGCTTGCATCTCTGCACTCATATTCAACACTTCACCCATGCCTAATCCTGCTGAAATATAAGCAGCTCCTTTGGGTTTATCTCCCACGAGCTTCCAATATTTTTGCTCCATGACTTCGGTGCCAGAATTATCACCGCGCGAGACAAATCTCTGTTTCGTATCAATAATTTTTTTCAAGGCTTGCAGTAAATCTTTTTCTTTCTTAACGCCGGCCGGATCTTGTTCAGGTCCAACGATAACGAAATCATTAAACATCACATCACGACGATTCACACCATGACCCGCAGCCACAAATTGGTCTTCAGCATCGCGCGCATGCACCAGGGCCACATCGACATCACCATTTTTGGCAAGCTCGAGTGCTTTACCTGTTCCTACCGCAATCACCTGTACTTTCAATTTCGTTTCGGCTTCGAATGCGGGCAAAATAGCTTTCAACAAGCCCGAGTTTTCAGTACTGGTTGTGGTCGACAACTTCAATATCTCTTGCGCCCACGCTGGCAAACTCAAACTCGCCAACAAACATAAGGCTACATATTTCGATTTCATTTTGACTCCTGAATGGGACATGGTTCGTATTTAGTGAGCGCTTGACTCGTATGCTGATTGCGTTTCATTCGCCATTTTCGCGTAGTTCTATTTTCCCTGCACGCAGTTTCAAATGCTGCGTTTGTGGCAAATGGATCAGATCCCTATCATGGCAGGCTATCAGCACCGTCTTTCCTTCCGCAATCAAATCGGGAATCAAAGCAATGACCTGCTCACGTGCGACGCCATCCAAATTGGAAGTCGGCTCATCAAGTAATAACAAACGTGGCTCTAAGACCTTGGCTCTGGCAAGTGCAATCTTCTGTTTCTCACCGCCGGATAAACCATGTGGAAAACGATCGCGTATTGCATGCAAGCCAGTCCATGTCAAAGCTTCTTCTGTCTTTCGCTGAACCACGGAACGAGGCAAGGAGCGCAAACGCAAGCCGTATGAAATATTATCGGCGACACTCATCTGAAACATGATGGGGTGCTGATGCACATACACGATCTCCGAGCGCAATTGCATGGGGTAACGATCCCATGCCAGTGCATGACCACACCATTCTGCTCCCTCGATTTGCGCAGACTCGAGCCCTGCCAAAATACGCATTAGCACAGTTTTACCAAAGCCATTCATGCCGGTAAGAACATAGGCACTGGCTTGCTG
>CALKVB010000069.1 GCA_937996605.1 uncultured Oxalobacteraceae bacterium
CACCACCTAATCAAACCGCTTACCTTCTTCTTATTTCTATTGTTTAGTTTCACCGCGAGGTGCTCGACATGGGAAGAAACCGATGGTCAATTTTTTATTAACGGTGACTTAAAGGCAGTCAAACGCATACTCGCCAAACAGAAATATGATGATGAAAGACTGGCCGAAGCGTTCAACAATACTGCAATGTCGGGAAATGTAGCCCTTGGTCAGTACCTTGAAGGATTGGGCTGGATCAAAGCGTGCAAGAGACTGCGCAATTGCCAACCGATGGTGTTCGCAAGTATGAACAATCCTCAAGTACAAATGGTGGAATGGTTAATAAGTAAAGGATTCAAGTCAGATCGTGCATCATTGGAAGCTGCTGCCGTATTGAATCTACCGCAAAATAGAACGGTAGAAAACAGTTTTGCGGTAGTCAAAATCCACTGCGACAACGGTGTCGATCCCCTACTTCCTGCCAGCTATATGCATGAAGGGAAAAAAATAGTCGAGCCAACGCTTCTAGAAAGACTTAGCGATAGACTCAATTCCGACACACAAGACCAAGGCTTCGCACTACTTCACGCACGTGCTCGTGCGGCGGAAGTCGTTACCACTAGCTTTATCAAAGCAGGTCTATGCCAAAAAGGCGCGGCAAAATCGGCATGGTTTGATAATTACCTCAAGCTGGTCAATGCAACGCGCGCGGGAGACGCAGGCGTCAGCAAAGCAAATAGCTATCTCACGGCAAACGTAAATAAAGAATGGCAAGCCATCGTCGAAAATTATTTGATGAGCGAAGCAGTCGCGAATACCGATGAAACCCGAAGACTAGCGATGTTGAATGCCTACAAGGAAGCAGGATGGCTATCACGTTGTCGTCAACGTTCTACTTGTAGCATCGTCGATGCCGCTGCTGAGACTGGGGCTGATAAGGCTAGTTTTATTTTCCTTGCAAATGAAGGCCACAAGCTAGATAGCCCGAATTCTTCTGGGGGCACGCCACTCGCTTATGCCACTGCTAATGCGCAATTAAATGTGGTTAAGAATCTGTGTGAACTCGGTGCAGATTTCCGGCAAACGACGAAAATGGAAATCTATGACCGATCGATTATGAGTATTGCACGCAGAGCGTATAGCTATGCGTGGTGCAGCGCTGCCATCAATGCTCCCCTGCCGAAGACAGAAAAAGACTTGGCACAAAATCGCTGCGAATATGAAGGTGGCTCTATCGGTAGTCCTCAAACCGGTATAAGCATTCCTGAATGCTTACCGGGTAAAACTTGCATGGGTATTTCTTTTCCTCCTAAGGGTAACGAAAAGGAAGTCAAAGACCTCAAAGCTCTCGCTGAGATCTTTGACTATTACAAAAGCGGCCTATGCAAAGTTCCTAACAAAGTGCTTAACTGCACCAACAACACAAAACCTTTCGCAGTTGTAATGGCCGACAAGGTACAACTACGTAGTGAGGCAAGTGCCAATAGCAGTAAAGTAGAAAGCTTGCTGTTTGGCACCATGTTAGAAGTACTTGATAGCAATCGCCACTGCGAAACGGCTGCGACACGTGAGGGCCGTTGGATTAAGGTCAAGGTGAACTTAATACCACTGCGCAATCGCGAGGAAGTTGGCGAGTTGGTTGGTTGGATCTTTGACTCCTTTATTGACTATTTGCCGAATTTAGAACCTTGATTTTCATTACAATGGAGGCGATTCAAAAGTCAATAAACATCATACTCAATCGTTAAAATTTCAAGATGAATTCAGTCTTCCGTTTTTTCGCATATGTCAGTTTAAGTGCCTTGTTTTGGTATTTAGGATCGACCTTTGCTATAGTCGCATTGACCTACAGCATCGGGCTCTGCATCACAGGCGTCAAGCATGCTTTGCGTTGGACAGCCTACTTTATTGTACTAAGCACAGCACTTGCATCCCTTGCGTTCTTAACGCATCAGTTCGAACAGATACTACCTCCACTATTTGCTGGCCTGCTACTGTTTGGCCTAGCACCACTCACGCCTG
>CALKVB010000070.1 GCA_937996605.1 uncultured Oxalobacteraceae bacterium
CCGTTATTGATGCTCGCTAAGTCTGGCTTAGACGTGGGATTGTTATTACTGCTCGCTGATGCGTTTGGGCTGTTGATTAAGAACAGTGACAACGTTGTTGCGAGCAGGTATTGCCCAGCACTGAATAGCGCTGGCTGCGTACTTCGAAAAAATGAAACCATTAGCTGCCCGAACGTTCCTGCTTAATCAGCCATTTCCCATCGTGTTTACTCAACACCAAAACCTTGCGGCTGGTCGAAGACAAACGATCAGAAGTGTAATATTGTTTGAATTTGACAGTAGCGGTATTGTCCTCAACTTTGACGTTGAGATCCTCGATGCGGACGTTGATCTTACCTTTACCTTCGATGCGCGCACGGCGATCTTCGGCCCAATTACTGCGTGACTCGCCATTCGGCGTTTGAAAATCTTTGGCGTAATACGATAAATACTTATTTACATCCTGATTGCTCCAAGCCTTTGCCCATGATTCAACCGCAGTCGTAACGTTGTCTTTATCTGATACCGTTGGAGTTGGTTTGACGCTCGCTTTTGAATCAGTTGCTTTTGAATTGTTCGTTGCGGCGACACTTGCTTGTGCTGGTATTGGTGCCGCAATGGGAGCAGCTGAAGTCGCTGGCGGATTTAATTTGGGGTTAGTGCCCCCAGTTGTGTTGCCAATCAAATTCTTGACTAAGTTGAGTTTCAGTTTTGCAGTCGAATTGTTTGAGTCTAGCTGCAAGGCTTTGTCATACGATTGGCTCGCTAACTTAGCATACACGTCGCCAAGATTTTCATGTGCAGTGCCATAGGTTGGATTGGTGCGAATCGCCATTTCCAATGCAGCACTCGCTTTTTGATATTGGCCATTTGATGCGTATAACACAGCAAGATTGTTATACGGTTCTGGCAGCTCAGGGAAATCATCGGTGAGTTTTGTGAACACAACGATTGCTTCTGCAGATTTATTCTGTTCGGTCAAAATAATACCTTTGAGAAATCGCATTTGCGCATCTTTCGGTTTTTGTGCGAGAACAGCGTCAATCTTTTTTATCGCCTCGTTGAGTTGGCCTGCTTTGTACAATTTACTGGCATCGCTCGCATCATCCGCGTAAACCAAGCTAGGTGCGAGAATGGCAAATAGTGCTGAAATCGCAAATGCGTTTTTGATAGAAGTGCGCATAATGTACAAATTGTCTTTTCTAAAAAGATGTCTTAAGAAGCTTATGACATGTTTGTTAATTTGGTCAGGCGCAATCTTAGCAAATAAACCTATACGTGCGGGTGGCTAAACTGTAAATTCACTCGAAAAAGTCACAAATATAGGCGGCGCTTATGGGCTTTGTTTGCGAATAATAGGTTCTACTGCCGAAACGTCTCCTTTCGATTTGTTTTTGGTCAGTTAGATAAGCGCATGAGAGAGTAGTGCTTTTCAATTTATTTTGTTCCCGCTTGAATTGATCTCTGGCATGTTTTTCAATTGTGCGCGAATCTTAAAGATATTTGTGACCAAGAAAACGCAAACTTATTGCATTGACTTCGGTTTCTCGGTAATGAAAATTGCCTTCTTCAGTTCGACTTTGATGTAGAATCAGCGACTTTTCTTCGCTTCTCGTGACGACGGTAGGATGATAAATAAGAAGAAAATAAGTAAAAAAGGCAAGTTTTTGTTCGGGCGCGGCAGATCTAAAAAATGAAAACAAATAATTCAAACCGCAAAAACGAGTTGCAGGTTCCCGGTTACTGGGACGAGGCAAAAAACGAACTCATGAAGCGCGATCGCATTTTGCGTCGTTTAATTCCCCAATTCGGTGACCTATATTTACTTGGACGTGACGATGCTTTCACAACGCTTACGCGGTCCATTATTGCGCAGCAAATTACCGCGAATTCTGCTGCAGCCTTGTGGGAAAAGTACTTGATTGCTTGCCCCAAATCGACTCCCACAGAAGTCTTGCGGGTTGGACGCGATGGTTTGGCTGGTTGCGGTGTCTCCAAACGTAAGACCGAATACATCATGGATTTGGCGAATCATTTTCAAGACGGTAAAGTTCACGTCGATAAATGGATCGATATGTCGGACGAGGAAGTGATTGCGGAGCTCATCCAAATTCGTGGAATTAGTCGATGGACTGCGGAAATGTTTTTGATATTCAATCTTTTAAGGCCTAATATTTTACCGCTTGATGATGCAGGTTTGATTAGTGGAATTAGCAAGAATTATTTCTCAGGTGAGCCAGTTTCTCGGATAGATATCCGCGAAGTGGCTGCAAATTGGGAGCCTTGGAGAACGGTGGCGACATGGTATATGTGGCGAAGTTTGGATTCCAAGGCCTTATAAATGGTACAATCGACACCTATTTCTAACTCGTGTGGATTTTTTAAGGGGGCACGATGACTAAGACTACATTCCTAGGATTTGAACAACAAATCGCGGAACTAGAAACAAAAATCGAAGAATTACGTTTTGTTCAAGATGATTCAGCCGTCGATATTTCTGAAGAAATTGACCGACTTTCGCAGAAAAGTCAGATGTTGACGAAGGACATCTACGCCAAGCTAACACCATGGCAAGTCTCACAAATCTCGCGTCATCCTCAGCGTCCATATACGCTCGATTATATTAATCAAATTTTTACTGACTTCCATGAATTGCATGGTGACCGTGCTTTTGCTGATGATCTTGCGATCGTTGGTGGTTTGGCGCGATTTAATGGTCAGGCATGTATGGTGATTGGGCATCAAAAAGGCCGTGATACCAAAGAACGCGCGATGCGTAATTTTGGTATGCCAAAGCCAGAAGGCTATCGTAAAGCGATGCGCTTAATGAAGCTGGCGGAAAAGTTTGATATTCCTGTTTTTACTTTCATCGACACAACTGGCGCGTGGCCAGGAATTGATGCCGAAGAACGTGGACAATCAGAAGCAATTGGACATAATTTGTATGTAATGGCTGAATTAAAAGTGCCGCTGATCGCCACCATTATCGGCGAAGGTGGTTCTGGCGGCGCGCTTGCGTTGGCCGTGGGTGATTCTGTTTTGATGTTGCAATATGCTACATATTCCGTGATTTCGCCGGAAGGCTGTGCGTCGATTTTATGGAAAACATCTGAGCGTGCTTCTGATGCTGCAGAAGCACTTGGATTGACAGCTAATCGTTTGAAAGCAATGGGTTTGATCGATAAGATCATCAATGAACCTTTGGGCGGCGCTCATCGTGATCCTAAACAAATGTGCGCCTTAGTTAAGCGTGCCTTGGCTGATACTTTGCGTCAATTCCAAGGAATGAAGACTAAGGATTTACTCGCAGCTCGCCATGAAAAGTTAATGAACTATGGCAGCTTTAAGGAAACCCGAGTTTCTGAATGAGTTTAGGGCTGGCTGCATCTTTGGATGCGTTTGTACATCGAGCACGTTCGAAGATCGCCAGCCTATTAACGGATCAAGTTCGTCTTGGGTTGCGTTCTGGATTCGCCGTTGCCTATAGCGGTGGCCTTGATTCTACGGTACTACTTCATATTACCCGCCAGTTTTGCGCGGATCACAACATTCCCAGTGTTGCCTTTCACATTCATCATGGTTTGAGCCCTAATGCGGATCTCTGGTTACAGCATTGTGCTGCCGAGTGTAAGCAATTGGGCGTTGCATTTGACTTTAAACAGATACAAGTCAATGTAAGGGGGGAGGGTATTGAAGCAGCTGCACGTCAAGGCCGTTATCAGGCGCTCGGTGAGTTATGTGCCAAGCATCAACTTTCTACGCTATTGACCGCCCATCACATAGATGATCAAGCGGAGACCCTGTTAATCCAATTATTGCGCGGGAGTGGGCCGCGTGGATTGGGTGGAATGGATGAGTTCAATTTTGCTCCTGATTTGCTTCAAAGTGACTCAATCATCATCGCTAG
>CALKVB010000071.1 GCA_937996605.1 uncultured Oxalobacteraceae bacterium
CTGCGATTCGAGAAGCCCGCCGCGAGCACGCTGCTGGATACAGCCGAGCCGCTGGCCGAAAATGTCGAAGCAGAATTCCTCTGGGAGTGCGCAAGCGATGGCGAGTTTTCTTTTCTTGATTTTGCCCGCGACTATTACGGCCACGACGCCTCGCCGGTCGAAGCGACTGCGATCCTGCTTGCCCTACACGCAGCACCCATCTACTTCCATCGCAAGGGTAAAGGGCGCTTCAAGAAAGCCCCTGCAGACATTCTTGCAGCCGCTCTGGCCGGTCTTGAAAAAAAGCGTCAGCAAGCGCTCGCCATTGAGCGCATGGTCGCGACCCTGAAGGCCGGGCAACTCCCCCCCGAATACCCTCCGCTATTGCGCGACCTGCTTTACAAGCCGGATCGCAACCGACTCGAAACCAAGGCGCTGGAAACGGCTTGCGCCGACACCGGCCTGTCGGCGCCTCAGCTGCTGATGAAATGCGGCGCCATTCCGTCAGCGCACGACTACCACTTCCAGCGTTTCCTCACCGAGTACTTCCCGCGCGGCATCGGCTTTCCCGAATGCTCCTTGCCGGAGACCGGAGCGAAACTGCCACGCGCCGATGTACGCGCCTTTTCGATCGACGATGCGGCCACGACCGAAATTGACGATGCCTTTTCGGTGCAGGCACTGCCTGGTATCGGCTGGCGTGTCGGTATCCATATCGCGGCACCTGCTTTAGGCATTGCGCGTAACGATGCCTATGATTTGATGGCAAGGCAACGGATGTCGACTGTGTATATGCCAGGCGACAAAATCACCATGCTGCCTGACGACTTGGTCAATGTTTATACCTTAGGTGAAGGGCAGACGCGACCCGCGGTTTCCTTGTACGTCACTCTGAATACCAATGATTGGCAGATGCTGAGTACCGAAACCAAGGTTGAAGCGATCCCAATGTCTGCAAACTTACGTCACAACGATCTTGATGCTGTGGTAACCGAAGAAAACTTAGCAGCGAATGCGGGCGAATATGCGCACAAAGAGGATATCGCTGTTTTGTGGAAATGGGCCCAAGTATTGGAAGCAGGTCGTATGGCCAAACGTGAGAGCTTTGGCTTGAAGCCAGAGCAGAACAATCGTGTCGATTTTAATTTCTACGTCGAAGACGATGTTGTCAGCATCGTTCGTCGTAAGCGCGGTGCGCCGCTCGATAAGATAGTCGCAGAGCTGATGATTCTCGCGAATAGTACCTGGGGCAAGCTGTTAGCGGATCACGGCATTCCTGGTATTTATCGCGCGCAAGGCGGTGGCTCAGGCGGTTGGGCCGCGAAGATGCAAGTACGCATGGTAACCCATGCTGCGCCACATCAAGGTCTGGGCGTTGATCAATATGCTTGGAGCACGTCACCATTACGTCGCTACACTGATCTGGTGAATCAGTGGCAGATTATCGCTTGTGTGCAGCACGGTATCACGGCTCCTTTGGTGGCGCCGTTTAAACCTAAAGATGCGGACCTGTTTGCAATCGTTTCAGGCTTTGATGCTGCTTATGCGGCTTATGCCGATTTTCAAACCAATATGGAACGCTATTGGTGCTTGCGTTGGTTGGGGCAAGAACAGAAACGTCAGGTCGATGCTGTTGTTTTAAAAGACGAAGTCTTGCGTTTAGTTGAAATTCCTTTGATCATTCGGATGGCTGGAATGCCACAGGTAGCGCGTGGCGCTCAAGTGCGTTTGGAAATTCTGCGTTGGGATGAACTTGACCTTAGTGTTGAAGCGAGATTCCTCGAGACCTTGAATGCCGAGGCCGAAGAGCTTGGTGATGAGCTTGATGAGTTAGAACAAGTGGAATCATCTGAATCAATAGAAGTAGTGAATTTGCTTGAGGCGCCACTGGCTCCAGGAAATGAAGGCGATGAGCATAATACTGAGCAGACCGCGGAAAACCTTGGAGAAGAAAAAGAGGCCTAGTTGGGGCAAGTAGTCCTTGGAAAATATTTGGAAGTCGTAGTGAAAACCATACTTGATAATTTAATTCTCAGTTCTGCGATCTTTATTTCCGTGTTGTTTCATGCGGTGATTCTACTCGTGCATTTCGTTGCTCCTAAGACCCAAGAGACGACGCCCGTCGATCCTGGGCTAGAAATTATCTTGGTCAACGCCAAACATGATAAACGTCCGAGTAGTGCGCAAGCCTTGGCGCAAGTTAATTTGGATGGCGGTGGACTCAATGATCAAGGGCGCGCTAAATCACCGCTACCTGACATGCGCCGCTCTGAAGATGGTGACAGCGTATTGGTTGCGCAGCGCAAAATTCAAGAACTTGAGGAGCGTCAAAAGCAGTTGATTGATCAAGTGCGTAATGAGTCGCGGTTTAAATCACAGCGCGTGCTCGACAAAAAGCAGCTCGAAGATAATCAACAAGCTGAAAATGGGCGAGATCAATCCGATAGTAGCAAAGCTTTAGCGCGCTCTATCGCCGAAATCTCTCAAACGATAGAAGACCAAAATAAACGTCCGCGTAAGACCTTCTTGTCACCGAGTACTCAAGCGGTTGGACATGCGATTTATTACAAGGCTCTGCAAAAGAAAGTGGAAGATGTTGGTACCTTGAATTTTCCACAGCAAAACGGTAAGAAACTATATGGCCAGGTAATTGTTTATATACCGATTTTTCAAGATGGCACTATCTACGAAAAAGGTGGCGGTCCTAAGGTCGAAAAATCGTCTGGCATTCCTGCCTTAGATGAAGCCGCTTTGCGTATCGTCCGTAAAGCAGCGCCGTTTGGTAACTTCCCGCCGAATATGCGTTCCAAAGATAAGGATGATATTTGGATTGTGATCACCCAATTTAAATTCACACGCGACCAACAACTTGAAACTGAAATGCGCGGGGGGAAGATTCGTGACTAATGCCCTCGACCAATACTGCGTTTTTGGAAATCCAATCGCCCATAGTAAGTCACCGTTGATTCATCGCCTGTTCGCCGAACAAACAGCACAGGCGCTTGAATATCAAACAGCATTGGCGCCTCTCGATGGCTTTGCTGATGCAGTGCGTCAGTTTATGAAGCAAGGCGGAAAAGGTGCGAATGTGACTGTGCCATTCAAATTAGAAGCTTTCGCGCTATGCGACCGATTGAGTGAGCGTGCCAAGTGTGCAGGTGCGGTCAATACCTTGCGTTTCATTGATGAGGCCTCTGGTGGTGTCATCGAGGGCGATAACACTGATGGTGCTGGTTTGGTGCGAGATATCGTGGTCAATGCCGATTTTCCACTAAAAGATAAACGGATACTGCTCCTTGGTGCCGGTGGCGCTTCGCGCGGCGCATTACAAGCACTGTTAATGCAAGAACCTCGAGAGTTAGTCATTGTGAATCGAACCGTAGCAAAAGCCGAGGAATTGGTGCGGTTGGCGGCAACGCTGGGCACTGCGAAGACCTTATGTATAGCTGCAAGTTGGGAAGGAATTGTGGGGCAATTTGATCTTGTCATCAATGCGACTTCGAGTAGTTTGCAAGGCGAGACGTTGCCGATAGCGGCGACCGTCTTCGGCGACAATTGTTTGGCCTATGACATGATGTATGGTGCTGAATTGAGCCCATTTCTCACATTTGCGCAGCACAGTGGTGCCACAGTACGTGACGGTCTCGGTATGTTAATTGAACAAGCTGCCGAGGCCTTTTATGTGTGGCGCGGCGTGCGCCCGGAAACAGTCCCCGTATTTAAGCAATTGCGGGAAGGCGTGATGAGATGAAGAAGAAATTATTCTTGTGGTTATTTGTTTTCCCGCTGAGTCTATTTTTATTGGTGCAGCTGTACTTTTTAGTGCAAATCATGTGGTGGATTAATCATAACCCCAGCTCTACCAGCTTTATGCGTCAGCAAGAATCCGTGTTGCAGGAAAAGGACCCGAAGTTTGTGTTGAAGCATAAATGGGTGAGCTATTCCAAGATCTCGAATAACTTAAAACGGGCAGTCATCGCTGCCGAAGACGATGGTTTTTCAGAGCATGATGGAGTCGATTGGGACGCAATGCAAAAAGCCTTCGAAAAAAATAAGAAAAAGGGCAAAGTGGTATCGGGCGGTTCTACCATCACCCAACAGTTAGCTAAGAATTTATTTTTGTCGGGTGAACGTAGTTACTTGCGTAAAGGCGAAGAATTAATCATCACCTATATGCTGGAAATGTGCCTGGATAAAGAACGGATTCTAGAAATTTATCTCAATGTTGTGGAATGGGGTGTAGGCGTATTTGGCGCCGAGGCCGCATCACAGCATTACTATGGAATTAGTGCGGCGAATTTGTCAGTGCCGCAAGCTGCGCGATTGGGCGTGATGTTGCCCAAGCCACGCTATTACGATAAAAATCAAGGATCCGCGTATTTGCAAAAACGTGCAGACCTTATCATGCGTCGCATGAATTACGCAGAATTACCGTAACAACGGGAGTAAGAAATGATCAACGTCTTTGTATTACATAATGGCCGTTTGAGCCAAATCCATATCGAGAGTCGCGAAGACCTCGAAAACACCTTACCAATTTGGGTAGATTTGACAGACCCGAATGAAGAAGAGCGTGAGTGGGTTAAGGGCATTTATGGTGTGACTTTGCCCGGTGAGGATGAAGTCAAAGATATCGAGGCGTCTGCGCGCTACTATGAAGCCGATAATGGTGACTTGCATTTGCGTACTGACTTCTTGATTGATGAAACCGAAACTGCACAAACAGTGACCGTAGCTTTCATCTTGGCGCGTGAGATTTTGTTCTCGGTACACACGATAGATTTACCCGTGTTCCGTTTGGTACGTATGCGTGCACGTTCGCGGCCTGGTTCCATCGCCGATTACAAAGATGTATTGATGGATCTGTATGCAACGGATGCCGAATATTCTGCCGATGCACTAGAAGGTGTGTACCAGAATCTTGAGGCAGTGAGTCGGGCGGTACTCAAAAAAGAATTTTCAGATCAAGATGCTGCTGTGGCCTTGAATGCCATCGCACAAGAAGAGGATTTGAATGGTCGTATACGCCGCAATATGATGGACACGCGACGTGCGGTCAGCTTCTTAATGCGTGGACGATTACTCAATGCAGAGCAGTTCGAGGAAGCGCGTCAAATTCTGCGTGATATTGAATCTTTGGATGGTCATACTTCATTCTTGTTTGACAAAATCAACTTCTTGATGGATGCCACCGTTGGTTTTATTAACATTAACCAGAATAAGGTCATCAAGATTTTCTCTGTGGCTTCTGTGGCTTTCTTGCCACCGACTTTGATCGCTAGTATTTATGGCATGAACTTCAATATCTTGCCGGAATTGAAATGGGATTTGGGTTATCCCTATGCCTTGGCGTTGATGTTCGCCTCGGCAGTCACGCCATTGTGGTATTTCAAACGACGTGGTTGGCTAAAATAATTCCAAACAGTAAGAAAACTTTCGGTGTAAATTTGTTAATCAATGTCACTTGCATGCCAAAATAGACAAATTTACTTTCAGGAAATTTTCTGCTGTTGTAGAATCAAAACGATCAGATATAGACAACTTGGTATTTGTATCTTGCTTTTGCTTGCTGGGGTAAAAACAAGACTTTACTCAACAAATTCCCGGGTAAGAAAAGAATGAGCCAAAACGATCCAACAACTCAAAGCCCATCACCTACGCCTGCCCAACAAGGAGTTCAAGCTATTGGCATTCGCGAAGATCTCTTGCACCGGGATCCTTTGCTTGATTGTCTTGTGGAGTTGACTCGCATACATGGTCGCCCAAGTACACGTGCAGCGTTAACCGCAGGTTTGCCACTGTTGCCTGAAGGGCTCACGCCCTCATTATTTGCGCGTGCGGCTGCGCACGCTGGTTTTTCTGCGAAAGTCGTCAAGCGCGATTTACTCAAAATCGATAGCGCGTTATTCCCGGTGATTTTACTACTGCGGGGGAACGAAGCTTGCTTGCTGCAAAGTTGGAATGAGGATAGAACCCAAGCGCAGTTACTGCTGCCAGACTCTGGTCAAGGCGCCGTGTATATGAGCTTAGAGGAATTGAGCGCTCGCTATATTGGCGTGGCCATTTTTTCTCGCCCACATTTTCGTTTTGATCAACGAACGCCGCCCTTAGTAGAAGTCCCTCAAAAACATTGGTTTTGGGGAGCGGTGCTGGAGCAAAAGACGATTTTCAAAGATATTTTGGCGGCAGCATTGCTGATCAATTTGTTTGCGATTGCGATGCCTTTGTACACTATGAATGTGTACGATCGTGTGGTGCCAAACTTCGCAGTTGAGACCTTATGGGTATTTTCTGGCGGCATCACCTTGGTCTTAATTCTAGACTACATTATCCGGTTATTACGCGGCCACTTTATTAGCTTGGTGAGTAATCGCATTGATTTGAAGCTTTCTGCTTTGATTATGGAACGCGTACTCGGAATGCGAATGTCTCAGAAGCCGGCATCAGTAGGTGCTTTTGCTTCTAACTTGCGATCCTTTGAAACGGTTCGCGATTTCATTGCCTCGGCGACAGTGACGGCAATGATCGATCTGCCATTTGCGATTCTATTTCTGCTGGCGTTGATCTGGATCGCTTGGCCCCTGGTTTTGTTACCAATTATCGGCATTATTCTTGTTGTGATTTACAGTTATACGGTGCAACATAAAATGCGGGAGTTGTCCGAGACAACATTTCGCGCAGCTGCTTTACGCAATTCGACTTTGGTCGAGAGTCTGACTGCTCTAGAAACGATCAAGGCGCACGGTGCAGAGAGCCAAATGCAGGCGAAGTGGGAAAAGACCACTGCGTTTTTAGCCAAAGTGAATTCGGAATTGAAATTGTTGTCAGCTTCCAGTATGAATGGAGCTTCGATGATTCAGCAATTGGTGAATGTCACGGTTGTGATTGCGGGCGTGTACTTAATTCAAGAAAAAATGATGTCGATGGGTGGCTTAATCGCCGCAACCATGTTGGCGGGGCGTGCCATGGCACCGGTTGCTCAAGTGGTTGGTTTAATGTTGCAGTTTGAAGGTGCAAAAAACTCGTTAGCCTCACTCGAGAAAATTATGGCAACACCGACTGAACGCAGTGATGAAACGGCGTTCGTACATCGTCCAGAAATCAAAGGCCAGATTGAGTTTCGCAACGTACACTTTAGTTATCCGGGGCGCAAAGAAGAAGCGTTGAGAGGTGTCAGTTTTAAAGTCATGCCTGGTGAAAAAGTGGTGATCATTGGACGCATAGGTTCAGGTAAATCGACTTTAGAAAAACTTATCCTTGGTTTGTATGCGCCGACCAAAGGTGCAGTGTTACTTGACGACGTTGATCTTCGTCAGTTAGACCCTGCCGACTTGCGTCGCAATCTTGGTTATGTTGAGCAGGATTCGATGCTCTTCTATGGCACACTTCGCGAGAATATTACGATACGCGCGCCCTATGCAGACGATAGAGCGGTACTCGCAGCCGCCGAGCTCGCTGGATTGAAAGAATTTGTTAATGGTCATCCAGAGGGATTTGATATGGTCATTAGTGAGCGAGGCGAGTCGATTTCAGGTGGGCAGCGTCAGAGTATCGCGATTGCGCGTGCTGCGTTATTGGATCCTCCGGTATTGCTATTAGATGAGCCAACTAGTGCGATGGACTATCCATCTGAAGCGCAATTCAAAGATCGTATAGCGAAATATGGTGAGCATAAAACGATGCTGATCGTTACGCATCGACCAAGTTTAATGGATCTCGCGACCCGCATTATTGTGATTGATAGTGGTGTTGTTGTCGCCGATGGGCCTAGGGATAAAGTGATGCATGCCCTGCAAACAGGGCAAATCGGAAAGGCCAAATTATGAAATTTGGTCGTAAATTTGTATATTCGATGTTGGCGAGTTTGGAACGCTTGCGTTTGGCCTTGGGATTTGCGCCGGGACAGTGGTTGAAGCGTTGGTCCGACGAGGCGCAACTTCCTGAATCTGATTTCATGCAAGATGCCGAGAGCATCATCATTCAGCAAGAACCTATCCAGGCAAGGGTTCTTACCCGCTTTGTACTTCTTTCGCTGTTGATTTTTATTGTTTGGGCGGCCTTGGTGCATGTTGATGAAATTACCAAGGGAGAGGCTAAAGTTATCCCATCACAGCAGCTACAAGTCTATCCGAGTTTGGACGGCGGTATTGTCACAGAAATCCTGGTAAAAGAAGGGCAGATCGTGAATGAAGGACAGGTGCTGCTACAAATTGACACCACACGATTCGAATCTTCGGTGAAGGAAAATCGATCACTGTATTTGTCGCTAACCGCTAAAGCAGCACGTTTAAGGGCGATAGGTGAAGGTAAGCCATTTGTGCCACCTGATGAAGTTGTGAAAGAGGACCCCAAAACGGCGGAGGAGGAGCAACGACTATTTGAAACCGCGACCAATGAATTGAACGCACAGGTGTCGATTGCAAGGCAACAATATCAGCAGAGAAGTCAGGAACAAGCAGAAGCGATCGCGAGGCAAAAACAGGCATCTCAAGCTTATGAATCTAGTCTGAAAGAACTTAATTTCACCAAGCCATTGTTGAGTACCGGTGCGGTTTCGGAAGTAGAGATTCTTCGTCTAGAGCGAGATGTCTCACGTTTCAAAGGCGAGAGGGATGTTGCAGCAGCGCAGATCGCACGTGCTGGTGCAGCCATGTCTGAAGCAACACGAAAAATACAAGAAGTTGAATTGGCGGTGCGAAACAACGCAAGTAAAGAATTGTCAGAGACCATGTCTCGCCTGAACTCCATCGTTCAAAGTAGTGCTGGATTGGTTGACAAAGTGAAGCAATCGGCGATTCGTAGCCAAGTGCGTGGCACCGTGAAGCGATTGCTAGTCAACACAGTCGGTGGGGTAGTGCAGCCAGGTCGAGACGTAGTTGAAGTGGTGCCTATGGACGGCAAATTGATCTTGGAAGCTCGTGTGGCACCAAAGGATATTGCTTTTTTGGTTCCTGGGCAAAAAGCAGTTGTCAAATTTACTGCCTATGATTTTTCAACCTACGGTGGCTTAGATGCGAAAGTTGAGCACATAGGGGCTGACTCTGTCACCGATGAACGCGGCTTTACTTACTATATTGTGCGGGTATCGACAAATAGTGCACGGCTGGCTGGTGGTCAACCCATCATTCCAGGTATGGTCGCTGAAGTAGATATTATTACTGGCAAGAAAACGATCTTAACTTACTTGTTAAAGCCAGTGTTACGAGCGAAACAAAATGCGTTCACAGAAAGGTAAATATGTCGGTGAGTGATAAAAATTTTAAGAATTATTTTTGCTCGGAAGCGAAAGAAATACCTGCATCTCTCGCTCGGTTTGATCCCGCTTTAATTCACATCAGACCAAATACCTTGAACGAGCAGGCTGATGCGACAGGTTTGCTGTGGTTTCAGTTAAGTGCAGGTAAGTCCATTGCCGAGCAAGTGGCGGAAGTGCGCCAGCAGTTTCCTAAGCTTAAATTGATCATAATGAGTGATATGCCGAATGATCTTGAGGCCTTGGCTGCATTTTCCATCACAGCAAAGGCTTATTGCAACACCCATGCTGGGCTTGAAGTTTTACGTAATGTTTCGAGCGTTGTAGAGCAAGGCGGCGTGTGGATTGGCGAATCGATTATGAATCGTTTGTTGGGGCAGCAAGCTCCAGTTGAAGACGTGAAGCAGGTTGTTGAGTCGCGTTGGAGTGCGCTATTGACAATACGAGAGAAAGAAGTCGCGACTTTGGTAGCAGGTGGGTTCCAAAATCGTGAAATAGCAGATCGTATGAAAATTACCGAAAGAACAGTCAAAGCACACGTCGGTGCAATTTTGGAAAAATTGCAACTAAAAAACCGCTTGCAGCTCGCTCTACTGGTTAAAGAAAGTTAAATTTTTACCGAGTTGTACCTTAGTACAATTGTCGTAGGGAAACCAGTTTGTTATTGTCAGGACACTTTATATTTCCGTCCGGAGTACTGACATGGCAAATTCTTCAAATATCATAGGCAAAGTTGTTGCACTCAAAGGTAATGCAATTGTAAAAGCCCCAGATGGCTCCCAACATACTTTGAAAGTTGGTGATGTTGTCTATGATAAGGATGTGATTGTTACCTCCTCCGGTGGAGAGGTTGAGTTAGCTTTTGACTCTGGCCGCTCCTTCCTTGTACGTGGCAATGAAACTGTCACTTTAGATCCGTCTGTGTATGAGCCAGGCTCAGTCGATGCCGTTGCCAACGCGCTGTTGCCTGCGGCTTCAGCATCTGCGCAAGACATTACCAATGCAGTGATTGGCGGAAATAGTCTCGACAAATTATTAGAAGAAACTGCAGCAGGTTTAGGCGGCGGCGACGCTGGAGATGGTAATGGTTTCGTGCGTTTGGATCGCATCGCTGAGCTTGTAACCGCAGGGCAAATTGATAACGCCGCACCCAATGGCGCCACGCCGCAAACGCAGCTCGGCGTGACTGCGCCACCACCTGCAACTACGGAAGTTTCTGTGGTGTCGGTGTCGGCAAGTAATGCAAGCGAGGGTACTGCACAAGACTTCGTTGTCAATCTTTCTGGCGCGACAGCTTCACCAACCCAACTTAATTTAGCATTGATTTCAGGTACCGCAACGGTTGGTGTTGATACTTCGTCTCAGTTAGTTTCAGTCGACGGTGGATTAACATTTAGTCCTTTGACCGGTAGCGTTTTAGTGCCAGCAGGCGTGAATTCGGTCATTGTTCGAGTCACTGCGGTGAAGGATGGGATTATCGAAGGCACAGAGTCTTTATCGCTCGCCGCAAGTACATCTGCCAATGCTTCAGTGGTAACCGGTGTAGGTAGTATTGGCGATAGCGCTGTTCCGAACGCCAGCATCTCTGGACCAGTTGAAGTCAACGAGGCAGCAGGAACGGTCACGTTTACGGTGCAATTGAGCGAAGCCAGTCCAGCTTCGATTTCTATCAACTATACGACTTCCAACGGAACCGCTGTTTCTGGATCAGACTTTACATCATCGACTGGAAGTGTCGTGTTTGCACCGGGTGAAACCAGCAAAACCATTGTTGTTCCAATTACCAATGATAATGTGTTTGAAGGCTCAGAAAATTTCACTGTTAGTTTGAATAGCCCAACTAATGTGGTGGTGACAGGTTCTAGTGCCACCGTAGTGATTAAAGATGATGGCACAGGGATTGGTGGTTTGAATGATGATAGACCAGTAGTCACCAGCATTAGTAGCCCTACCGTCGGAGAGGGCGGCAATTTAGTATTCACGGTCAATTTGAGTGGTGTGAGCACACAAGCGACGACTGTCAATGTAACACCGAGTTCCGGGACGGCAATATTAGGTGTCGATACGAATAGCCAACAATTTTCTGTCGATGGTGGTGTGACTTGGAATACTTTGGGTGGTTCGGTCAGTGTGCCTCCTGGCTCTACCAGTTTTCAGGTGCGCGTTGGTACGGTGAATGATGGCGAAATAGAAGGTAGTGAAACTATTAGTTTAAGTGCAGCGACAGCCCAGAATACTTCATTGGTCACCAGTACAGGCACCATCGTTGATGGTGCAGTTCCAACGATCACTATTACAGGGCCAGCGGACGTCAATGAAGCGGCGGGTACGATTACTTATACAGTGAGTTTGAGTGGTGCGAGCGTCGCTCCGATTTCAGTGAATTACGGTACGGTAAATGGCAGCGCAATTGCTGGTAGTGATTTTTCTGGTAGTGCAGGTACTTTAAACTTTGCTCCAGGTGAAACCAGTAAAACGATCACAGTCGCCATCACTAATGACACAATTTTCGAAGGTTCAGAAAACTTCCAGGTGGCGTTAACTGCGCCTAAGAATGCGACTATCGCGACTGGAACAGTAAATACAGTGATTCATGACGATGGCACAGGTGTTGGTGGTGTCGATGATGACCGTTTAGTGGTAACGACAGTATCTAGCCCCACAGTCGGTGAGGGTGGCAATTTGGTGTTCACCGTAAATTTGAGCGGTACGAGCACCACTGCAACTAACGTCAATGTGGCTGCGGCCTCTGGCACAGCAACGCTTGGTGTTGATACAAGCAGTCAAGAGTTTTCGACTGATGGTGGCCTTACATGGAATCCTTTGGGTGGCTCGATGAGCGTACCAGCTGGTGCAAATAGTTTTCAAGTTCGTTTTGCGACGGTATTGGATGGCGTGCTCGAAGGTAATGAAACAATGACTTTGTCAGCTGCGACTGCACAAAATAGTAGTCCAGTCACAGGTGTCGGCACCATTATTGATGGTGCGGTACCAACATTAAGTATCAGTGGCCCAATCGATGTCAATGAAGCTGCTGGCACGATTTCTTACACGATAAGTTTGAGTCGTCCTAATTCTGCTCCAGTCTCGGTGAATTACGAAAGCAGTAACGGTACTGCTACCGCTGGAAGCGATTTTACTGCAGTCGCTGGTAGTGTGACTTTTGCACCTGGTGAAACGAGTAAAACAGTGACTGTTTCCATCACCAACGATACAGTGTTTGAAGGGGCTGAGAATTTCCAACTTAATTTAAGTTCTCCTACCAACGCCACCATTGCAAATGGCAGCGTAACTACCGTCATTCACGATGATGGAACGGGCGTTGGTGGAAATGATGATGACCGTTTGTTGGTCACTAGTGTATCAAGTCCTACTGTCGGTGAAGGCGGTAACTTGGTTTTCACGGTTAACCTGAGTGGTACCAGTGTGAGTAGCACGAGCGTTGCAGTAGCGGCGAGTTCAGGTACAGCTACTTTAGGGTTAGATACAAATACGCAAGAATTTTCGACCGATGGTGGCCTGACTTGGAGCAGCTTAGGTAGCACTGTCAATGTTCCTGCAGGGGTAAACAGTTTTCAAGTTCGTGTTGGAACGGTAGTCGATGGTTTATTAGAGGGAAATGAAACCATGAGCTTGTCGGCATCGACAGCTCGAAATGTAAGTCCAGTAACAGGTACAGGAACGATCATTGATGGTGCAGTTCCTACCTTGTCGTTGAGCGGTCCATCCGATGTGAATGAGGCAATCGGAACGGTAACTTATACCGTGACTTTGAGTAATCCAAATGCAGCACCAGTGACCGTCAATTATGGTACAAGCAATGGTAGCGCAATCGCGGGCAGTGACTACACTGGAACCGCTGGATCATTGACGTTTGCCCCAGGAGAAACCTCCAAAACGATTACAGTCGCGATCTCTAACGATACAGTGTTTGAAGGTGCGGAGAATTTCCAAGTTAGCCTCAATGGTGCCTCGAATGCCACTATTGCAGCTGGTACAGTGACGACCACGATTCGTGATGATGGAACTGGTACTGGAGGCGGAGACGATGACCGTGTGGTGGTGACTAGCGTCTCTAGCCCAACGGCAGGCGAAGGTAGTAATTTAGTATTTACAGTAAATCTAAGTGGCGCTGCCAGCACAGCAACGCCGGTCAACGTCACGACGACATCAGGATCGGCAACGGTAGGCGTCGACACAGGCTTGCAAGAATACTCAGTTGATGGTGGTGCAAGTTGGTTGGGCTTGACTGGTGGTGTGGTGAATGTACCGGCCGGAGCAACAAATTTCCAAGTCCGTATCGCTGCGGTAAGTGATGGCGTCGTTGAAGGTAATGAAACGATGAGCTTGTCTGCCGCGACAGCGCGAAACGTGAGTGCCGTTGTAGGTACCGGTACGATTACTGATGCAGTGGTGCCGACAATTAGTTTGAGCGGTCCTGGTGATGTGAATGAGGCAGCTGGAACCGTCACATACACTGTGTTACTCAGTAGTGCAAATGCCGCTCCAGTGTCAGTCAATTACAGTACTGTCAATGGAACTGCGACCGCTGGTGCCGATTATTCTGCGACTGGGGGTACACTGACTTTCGCTCCAGGAGAGACGAGCAAAACAATCACAGTCGCAATCACGAATGATTCGGTTTTCGAAGGGGCTGAAACCTTCCAGATGCAGTTGAACACACCTACCAATGCCACCATTGCGACAGGTAGCATCACGACGACTATTCGTGATGACGGTACAGGCACAGGTGGTGGCGACGATGATCGCTTGGTCGTAACCAGCGTAAGTAGCCCTACTACGGGTGAAGGCAATAATCTGATATTCACCGTCAATCTGAGCGGTACAAGTACGACAGCAACGGCAGTCACAGTAACGCCGAGTTCTGGTACGGCAACGCTAGGCGTGGATACCGGTGCGCAAGAATATTCTACCGATGGCGGTTTGAATTGGTCTAGTTTTTCTGGTGGTGTGGTGAGTGTGCCAGCAGGCGCAAGTAGTTTTCAATTGCGCCTTGCCACAGTCAATGACGGCATCGTTGAGGGCAATGAAACACTCACTTTGTCTGCAGCAACTGCACGTAATTTGACGCCAGTGGTTGGTACTGGAACTATTGTTGATGCGTCAGTTCCTACTATCAGCCTTAGTGGTCCTACTTCTGTGAATGAAGCTGCTGGCACAATTACTTATACAGTGTCTTTGAGCGCTGCCAATACGGCGCCGGTGTCGGTCAACTATTCCACCGCGAATGGTACAGCAACTGCCGGCAGTGACTACAGTGCGGCATCTGGCAGTTTGACGTTTGCTCCGGGCGAAGTAAGCAAAACTTTCACGGTTGCGATTACAAACGACAGTGTTTTTGAAGGTGCTGAAAACTTCCAAGTCAACTTGAGTTCACCTAGCAATGCAACGATTACGACTGGCAGCGTCACTACAACGATTCGTGATGATGGTACCGGTACTGGCGGTGGAGATGATGATCGTCTAGTAGTGACAAGTGTGACGAGTCCGACTGCAGGTGAGGGCAACAGTCTTGTATTTACCGTCAACTTAAGTGGCACTAGTACAACCGCAACACCGGTCACGGTGACCGCGAGTTCGGGTACTGCGACGATCGGCACAGATACAGGATTACAAGAATATTCCACCAACGGTGGCACGGTTTGGACTAGTTTTACTGGCGGTGTAGTGAACGTGCCTGCTGGTGCTAATAGCTTCCAAGTTCGCGTTGCAACCATCAGTGATGGCATAGTCGAAGGTAATGAAACCATGACATTGTCAGCAGCGACGTCAAGCAATGTCAGTGCGGTTGTCGGGACTGGCACTATCGTTGATTCCTCAGTGCCGACCATCAGCCTTAGTGGTCCTGTTTCAGTGAATGAAGCGGCAGGTACGATTACTTACACAGTTTCCCTGAGCTCGGCGAACGCAGCACCGGTTTCAGTCAATTACGCGACCACAAATGGTACAGCGACTGCAGGCAGCGATTACACAGCTGCTTCTGGAAGTTTGACTTTCAACCCAGGTGAAGTCAGCAAGACCTTCACCGTTGCGATTACAAATGATAGTGTTTTCGAGGGCGCGGAGAACTTCCAAGTTAATTTGAGTTCACCAACCAACGCTACGATTGCGACAGGCAATGTCACCACAACGATTCGTGATGATGGCACAGGTACTGGCGGCGGTGATGATGATAGATTGGTCGTAACTAGTGTCAGTAGCCCGACGGTAGCAGAGGGTGGAAATCTAATCTTTGCTGTTAATTTGAGTGGTACCAGTACGACAGCGACCACAGTAAATGTCACACCGAGTTCAGGTACGGCAATCTTAGGTACTGACACTGGTGTGCAAGAATATTCGACGAATGGTGGCGGGATCTGGTTGCCATTGGCTGGTGGAAATGTGAGTGTTCCAGCGGGAGTCAGTAGTTTTCAAGTGCGCGTTGCAACAGTCAGTGATGGCTTAGCTGAAAGTAACGAAACAATTAGCTTATCTGCTGCAACTACTAAGAACGTAGCGGCTGTTGTGGGCACGGGTACTATTACAGACGGCAGTTTGCCTGTGGTTAGCATTAGTGGTCCGTCTTCAATCAACGAAGCTGGAGGCAGTGCGTCTTACACAATCTCATTGAGCGTGCCAAGTACCACGCCAGTGACCGTGAATTACAACACCGCGAATGGTACCGCAATAGCGGGATCGGACTTTGGAGTGTCGACCGGCAGTGTGACATTTGCCCCTGGCGAAACAACGAAAAATGTTTCTGTAACGATCACGAACGATACGATCTTCGAAGGGACAGAAAACTTTCAAATTGCTTTGTCTTCGCCTACGAATGCAACACTAGGCACTTCTTCAGTCACTACATCGATCATCGATGACGAAGGTGCTCCGACAATCAGCATTAATGATGTGAGTGTTAACGAGGATGCGGGTACGATGACTTTCACTGTCAGTGTGAGTCGAGTTACTTCAAGCCCAGTCACATTCAACTATGCGACCAGCAATGGCACAGCGACCGCTGGCAGTGATTATGTTGGAATTGGATCTGGCGCTGCGGGCAGCATTGCCGCTGGCGCGACTTCGACCACCATTACAGTTAATATTAATAATGATTTCCTGAAAGAAGGAAGCGAGAATTTTACCGTCACCTTGTCAAATGTATCGTCGAATGTCGACGTCGCGGCAAGTGATTTGATTGGACAGGGAACGATAGTTGATGGTTCAAGTCCAGCTGCTGCCGACACGGTGTATGCGCATATCAGTGTGGATGCCGCGAGTGTGGCAGAAGGTGGCGTGTTGAATTAC
>CALKVB010000072.1 GCA_937996605.1 uncultured Oxalobacteraceae bacterium
TTCTTGGTTCTTGGTTCTTGGTTTGGGTGCCCTCTGGGCAATTCTTGGTTCTCGGCTATCAAACCGGCGCCAGGCCAGCTTCGGCGCCAGCCAGCAGCTGGGTGAAGCGGTCGTTGAGCAACGTGGCGCGAGCGATAACACGCCAACAATGAGCGGTGCAATGTTGTCAGGTTTGGCACAAGATTTGCCAAGCGTTAAGCCAACATATAGCGCATCTCAAATTTTGACTTTGGCGAAATCCAAAGCACAAGTTTCTAGCTCAAGCAATGATCAAGCTAAATTGTTCATCAAACAAGGCGACGACGGTGTAGCACGTTTGGTATATCAAGTTTCTTTCTTGGCTGAAGGCGGCAACAAGCCAAGCCGCCCAACATTCTTAATCGACGCGAATTCTGGCGCTGTATTGCAACAATGGGATGGTATTACACATTCTTTGACAGGCACAGGTCCTGGCGGTAATGCAAAAACTGGTCAACGTGAATACGGCACTACAGCTGGTTATGGCTACCTCGACGTATTGGTAAGCGGATCTACATGTAAGTTGAGTAGCACAAACGTTGATACTTACAACATGAATGGTGCAACTTCCGGTACAGGTACATTGCACTCTTTCACATGCCCACGTAACACAATCAAAACAATCAACGGCGGCTATTCTCCAATGAATGACGCTCACTACTTTGGTAACAAAGTATTCGATATGTACCAAGCGTGGTTGGGTGTGCGTCCAATTAGTCAAAAATTGGTCATGAAAGTGCATTACGGCACAAACTATGAAAACGCATTCTGGGATGGTTCAGCAATGAGCTATGGTGATGGCGCGACTACTTTCTACCCATTGGTATCCTTGGACGTCACTAGCCATGAAGTTAGCCATGGCTTCACAGAGCAAAACTCTGGTTTGGTTTACTCAGGCATGTCTGGTGGTATGAACGAAGCTTTCTCCGACATGGCTGGTGAAGCTGCTAAGTACTATGTAACAGGCACTAACGATTTTAAAGTTGGTACTGACATTTTCAAAGGTACAGGCGCGTTGCGTTACATGTATAACCCACCATTGGATGGTAAGTCCATTGACAATGCAAGCAAGTATACAAGCAGCTTAGACGTTCATTATTCAAGCGGCGTGTACAACAAAGCGTTTTATGTATTGGCAACAAAAGCAGGTTGGAATACACGTAAAGCGTTTGAAGTAATGGCTGATGCAAATCGTTTGTATTGGACAGCTAGCAGCACATTTAATGCTGGCGCGTGCGGCGTTGAAAAAGCAGCAGCTGCTCGTGGTTACACAGTTGCTGATGTTACAGCAGCATTCTCAAGCGTAGGCGTAAGCTGCTCTGGCACAACGCCTCCACCAGCTGCAACAGCATTGACAAGCGGCGTTAAAGTGTCCGGCATCACCTTGGCAAAAGGCGCAACTAAGTTGTACAGCATTGTTGTTCCAACAGGCAAAACTAGTTTGGTGATCAACTTGTCTGGTGGTACAGGCGACGGCGACATCTACGTTAAAGCAGGTTCTGCTCCAACGACAACTTCTTATTTGAAGAAATCTGATGGTTCTACAAATACAGAAGCGATCACAGTGACTTCACCAGCGGCTGGAACTTACTACATCTTAGTGAGTGCATATGCTGCGGTGTCTTCAACTAGCTTGGTAGCAACAGTGAAGTAAAAAGGGAGGGAAGGAACATACTGTGGCGACATAGTATGTTCCTATAAATCAAACAATGTGTTTCACTACGTATTGTTGATAAAAAGAGAAAGCGGCGAATTCAAAAATGAATTTGCCGCTTTTTTATTGCTCATACGTTTACCTGGAGATTTGCTTTTCAACTCAATGAATTAAATTGAAACGCAAACTCAATATTCAGATAGATTTCGCTAATTTCGCTGCGATACCAATGTAGTTACCTGGTGTCATAGTCATCAAGTGATCTTTGGCTTCTTGAGGAATCTGTAATTTTGCGATGAATTCACGCAAGGCTTCTTTAGAAATGCCTTTGCCACGTGTTAATTCTTTCAGTTGTTCGTACGGATTCTCTATGCCATAGCGACGCATTACTGTTTGTACCGGCTCTGCTAGCACTTCCCAGCTGTTATCCAAATCTTCTGCCAAACGAGCGTGATTTGTCTCTAACTTATTTAAACCACGTATGCAGCTATCGTAGGCTAATAGGGTATAACCAAGAGCGACGCCAATATTTCGCAAAACTGTAGAATCTGTGAGGTCGCGCTGCCAACGAGAAACGGGTAATTTCTCTGCCAAGTGTTTCAGTAGTGAGTTAGCTAAACCCAAGTTACCTTCCGAGTTTTCGAAATCAATTGGATTAACTTTGTGTGGCATTGTAGATGAGCCAATTTCGCCCGCTTTGGTTTTTTGTTTGAAGTAGCCTACAGAAATGTATCCCCAAATATCCCGATTCAAGTCGAGCAAAATGGTATTCGCACGAGCGAAGGCATCGAACATCTCTGCCATGTAATCATGTGGTTCAATTTGGATGGTGTAAGGGTTGTAAGTTAAACCTAAAGCTTGTTCGATTACGTTCTTGGAGAAACTTTCCCAATCATGTTGTGGGTAAGCCGATAAATGCGCATTGTAGTTACCCACGGCACCATTCATCTTGCCCAAAATTTCAACTTGCGCGATGCGTTGTGCCGCGCGCTGCAAACGAGCAACTACGTTGGCCATTTCTTTGCCTAGCGTGGTAGGGCTCGCAGTTTGACCATGGGTACGCGATAGCATAGGGACTTCAGCATTTTCAATCGCGATTTCTTTGAGGCGGCTAATCAGTTTGTTGAGAGCTGGTAGCATGACGGAGTCTCGTGCCGTTTTTAGCATCATGCCGTGCGAAGTATTGTTAATATCTTCCGAAGTACATGCGAAGTGAATAAATTCTGCTGCTGCTTTCAGTTCTTGCGTGATTTCTGGTGCGATATTTAAATCACGTTTTGGCAAATGCGCGTAGCTATCTGGTAGCGCTAGACCCACAGATTCTTTCAACCAATATTCAACTGCTTTGACATCATGGTTTGTGACAGCTTCGATGGCTTTGATACGTGCGGCATCTTCTTCAGAAAACTCAGCCGCAATACGGTTCAATAGCGCATTGGCAGCTTCTGAAAATGGTTTGATTTCACTAAAGCCTGCTCGTGATAAAGCTTGCAGCCATGAAATTTCAACTTTTACGCGATGATGCATAAAACCCGCTTCTGACAAAGTTGCGCGTAAAGCGTCGACCTTCGAAGCGTAGCGACCATCCAATGGCGAAAGAGCAGATAGAGTAGAAAGTGACATAGGTGAGAACCGTAAAGTGAAGAGAAAACTTGCAGACAAGCAAAAAACAACAGTTTTAGAGAAATGCCGAAATTTGTTTCGCGCCCGATGAAAAACATACGAACTGGAGTGCCAGCATCTTGTTGAAGACTAGCAAAGCCCAATAATTAGGTCGAAAAGGGTTGTAATTTCTACTTTTAAACTTGTCGGAAAACCGATATTTTAACACGGCTTGATGTGCTTTTTTCGGCTTACATGCGCAAGGAGAGTTTGCTGAGACTTATCTAAATCCAAGCTTGTAACCGACAATGTTATAATTTCGCCTTACTGAAACCCCATTGAAATTGTTATTAAATTATTTTTTTAACAGTTCTATTGAATAGCTTATGAAACTTATTGGTTCTCTCGCCAGTCCCTATGTGCGTAAAGTCCGTGTCGTTATGGCGGAAAAGAAGTTGGACTATGCATTGATTCTCGAAAATGTTTGGGCCGCCGACACCACGATTCAACAATCCAATCCACTGGGTAAGGTACCGTGCTTGTTGATGGAAGATGGCGGCGCCATGTTCGATTCGCGTGTTATCGTCGAATATCTTGATACTTTGACTCCTG
The DNA here is from genome assembly GCA_937996605.1 of uncultured Oxalobacteraceae bacterium. Taxonomy (GTDB): domain Bacteria; phylum Pseudomonadota; class Gammaproteobacteria; order Burkholderiales; family Burkholderiaceae_D; genus Undibacterium. The sequence continues at coordinate 3,887 of CALKVB010000072.1, forward strand.
TCGGTAAGTTGATTCCGCCACATGGACGTGAGCGCGCTGAGGTTAAAAATTGGGAAGCCTTAGCCGATGGTATTTTGGATGCGGCGGTGTTGGTTTTCGTTGAGCGAACCAAGCGCGAGCCAGAATTTCGAAGCGAAACCTGGATAGGTCGTCAACTCGACAAAGTAAATGCAGGTTTGAAAGCAATGTCGCTCGGACTTGGTGAGTCCGCTTACTGTGTCGGCAACCATTTAACTTTGGCGGATATCGCGGTTGCTTGCTGCTTAGGCTGGCTTACTTTCCGATTCCCGGAAATCCAATGGCGAGATGAGTATCCGAATTTGGCGAAGTTGTTTGATAAGTTGGGCGAGCGTCAATCGTTTAAAGATACCGTACCGCAGTAGCCACTTAATTTGGATATGAATAAGCGTGTGGAGCAAATGTGCTGCACACGCTTTTTTTATGCTTTGATGAATAAAGTTAAGGGGTATTAGCCGCGTAAAGAAAAGTTAATACTGGCTGTGGCGAGTACCGTGACCGATTTTCCATCCTCAATATAAGGTTTGAAAATCGCACGCATTAAAGCCATTTTCGCAGATTCGTCGAGTCGGTTAAAGCCTGAGGATTTGATGATCTCTACTCTTTCGGCGCGACCCTTATCGTTAACTAAAACTTGCATGACGACGCGACCCTCTTCACCCATCCGTTTTGCCATCGCTGGATAATCTGCTTGCGGTGCTTGAATGTATTCAACAGCGCTAATCACTTTCGGTCCACTTGACTCTGTTTTTGCGATGCTGGGAGCTGCCGCAACTGGCATATGGTTGGCTGCTGTTGGCGTTTCGCTGATCGCAGGTGCTACTTGAATTGCATCTTGATTTTCAGATTTACTTGCCACAGTGACCGGGGAAGGGGTGCTAACGATATTTTCTGATTTCGCAGCTTTTTCTATTTTCTGCGCCGGGCGAACTGGGGGCGATGGCATCGCAGTAGGCACCATCATGACAATGGTTTGTTTTGGTGCTGAGATGAGATGGGAAACTGGATTCGCTAAGATCGCAGCGAGAAGCACGACATGAGCGAAGGCAATCATTGCAATTGTTGCCAATTGCCTTTGTGGTTGGGGCGCTGTTGAAAAGTGCATGATGTCCAATCTTCGCTTATCGACTTGCCATTTCTGCAAATCGATGCAAATAATCTAAATAAGAATAATTCGTATTTAGATTATGATCGAATTTGCGAGTGACTGCAAGAAATTTGTGCAGTGCAAATCTCAAAGATTGATATTTCACAAATGAATTGGCGGGGAGACGATCTTTGGTGAAGCGGTTACGAGGTTGGCACGATGGCCGCCTACCATGGGATGGAGGAATGGATTTGAGTCTCTACATTCAAATCCATTTTGTTTGCAGCAGAAGCTACTTAGCTACCCATTACCTCGCCAAGGCGTACGGCGCCAGCGGGTTTCCACGAAGAATTAAACTGCATGCTGTCTTTTTGAAACAGCATGACCACGGTCGAACCTAAAAGAAAGCGACCCATTTCTTCGCCTTTTTTCAGTTCAATTTGTTGGTCTGTATAAGTCCATTCACGTACTTGATTGGTACGAGGTGGGTTGACTATGCCGTGCCACGCAGTTTGCATACTGCCGACGATGGTGGCGCCGACTAACACCAACACAAACTCACCCGCAGGGGAGTCGAATACACAAACTACACGCTCATTACGGGCAAATAAACCAGGCACACCGCGTGCAGTAGTGGGATTCACAGAGAATAATTCGCCAGGTACATAAATCATGCGTTTCAAACGACCATCGCAAGGCATGTGAATGCGATGGTAGTCGCGTGGGCTCAAGTAGATGTTGGCGAATTGACCGTCGTGGTATTTTGCTGCAAGAGTTGCATCGCCGCCGACCAGTGCGGTGGCACTGAATTCATGGCCCTTGGCTTGGAAGATTTGTCCCGCATTGATTTGCCCAAATTCACTGATCGCACCATCCACAGGGCATACATATGCCGTATCGGCAATCGGCCGAGCTCCTTGACGTAGTGGACGAGTAAAAAATTCATTAAAGCTAGCGTAGCTTGCAGTGTCAGGATTGGCTGCCTCAGCCATATTCACATTGTATTTTTTAACGAACCAGTTGATCAGTTTCGTCGTGCGTGCACCGCCACGGTCGTTAGCAACCAAACCCGCAAAGGCGGTCAATAAATGTTTAGGCAAAAGATACTGCGGTAAAACAGCGAGGCGGTCAGACACGGCAAGCTCATCAAGAAATGAAAGATTGGCGATTATAACGGTTCATGTTCCGAAACTGAAAATTAGCCGTTAATTTCGTCTCGAAATCAACGTGAAACAGATGTCATACGCGTTTAGTGAATTTGGCATAAGATACCTAGCACGTGCGCACACTGAGCCGATTCGGCTGTTTAGAATTTACCTAAGGCTTATTTAGAAATATTCTATTGGATTAGTGAAATTCATAGTGATAAGCTTCCGGTCATGGTTGTACTAACTCATTTGCAGTGCAGTTTACGAAGCAGGGCTTGAAAATAAACTGAACGGCAATAAATGAAATACTCATTTCAATTTACTAGGAGAACTTAATGAAAACAGTAGGACAAAAACTCGATGCGTTTAGCGTACCAGCAGCGAAGCCAGGTTTTAATCATCACGAAGAAAACGGCGTTTCCGCATTCGAAACTATCACTGAAGCCTCTTTCCCAGGTAAATGGAAAGTAATCTACTTCTATCCAAAAGACTTTACATTCGTATGTCCAACTGAAATCGTTGAATTCGCGAAATTGGCGAATGACTTCGCTGATCGTGATGCTGTGTTGATGGGCGGTTCTACAGATAACGAATTCTGCAAATTGGCATGGCGCCGTGAACACAAAGATCTGGATAAATTGAATCACTACGCATTCGGTGATGCAACAGGTTCTTTGGTTGATATGTTGGGTGTACGTGATGTCAACGCAGGCGTGGCTTTGCGCGCAACTTTCATCGTTGATCCAGACAATGTGATCCAACACGTTTCCGTTAACAACTTGAACGTTGGCCGTAACCCAACTGAAATCTTGCGTATTTTGGATGGTTTGCAAACGGATGAGCTGTGCCCATGCAACCGCACAGTAGGCGGCGCCACTCTGTAAGCACTCGATAAATCCAATTCTCGGGCGCATAGCGGCGTTGCAAGTCCTCGCAATATTGACATATTGCTCCGGCTTATGCCTTGCTCTGCATCCCGATAATGTGAATTTCTCAAGCGCTTACGAAATTCAATTGTAGGGGACATAGCGTTGTTGCTTGTCCTCGCAATACTCAAGTATTGCTGCAAGGTGTTAAAAAATTCGGCGCCTAGCTCAGTCTCCCTAGAATTGAATTTCCAGCGGAAGTCGGAATTGGTAGTAGAGGGCTTGTGACGGCAGCGCGAACTTCTCAAGCGCTTACCAAATTCAATTGTAGGGGGCATTGCGTTGTTGCATGCCCTCGCAATTTCTAGTGTTTGCGCAGTAGAATCAACCCGCTCCGGCGGGTTTTAAAACCACTTTTTAATAGGTGAAAACTATGGAATTTCTTACTTCAATTAAAAATAGCATTCCTGACTATGCTAAAGACATCCGTTTGAACGTGGATAGCACCATTGCTCGTTCCAGTCTCGAAGGAAATGATGCCGTAGGTGTAGCCCTTGCAGCTGCGTTCGCGGCAAAGAGTAAAGTGATCGTTGATCTGATTAAAAATTCAGGGAATATCTCTCCGGAAGAAATTCAAGCAGCGATGACGGCAGCGGCATTGATGGGGATGAACAACGTCTGGTACCCATTTGTTGAAATGGCCGATGATGAAGATTTGAAAACGCAAGGTGCCCAATTGCGTATGAATGCTTATGCAACCAATGGTGGTGTTGATAAGCGTCGTTTTGAAATGTATGCATTGGCTGCTTCAATTGTAGGGAAATGCCATTTCTGTGTGAAATCCCATTTTGACCTGCTGAAAAAAGAAGGCATGAGTACGGTGCAGTTGCGCGACGTTGGTCGTATCGCTGCGGTGATTAATGCGGCCTCTCAGGTAATTGCTGCTGAGGCGTAAATCCTGAGCCTTAGTTGGCGATCGCGATAAAAAGAGAATACCCTTGGTCGGCTTTTGATTGCCGACCATTTTCTTTTCTGTTAGCGTGCTTGCTCAGCTTTTTTCATTCGATCTAAGGTGAATGGGAAATTTAGTGCAACTGCAGACAGGAAAAAGAAATGCAACATCCAGCATTCGATGAATTCAAACGTGCTTTTAATGCCAAACAATACGATCAAGCGCTGCATCACGTAGAACAACTTCTGCAGGAATTTCCTAATTCCGCTGCTTTGTGTTGGCATCGCGCCAATTGCCTTGAGAAGCTAGAGCGCTATATTGACTTGCCCGATGCATTAGAAATTGTCATTCAAAAATTGCCCGAACATATCCCTGCACGCTTGATGCGAGTGGAGTATAGCGATTGGTACATCGAAAAAGATTTACCTTTAATTGAGGGCGAAGACGAGGCAGATGAAGATAATTTGCCTACGGCTGTGCATGAGGTGAGGGCACGTCGACTTGAAAGACAAGCTGAACTTGATCTGCGCAACGAAAGCGATTTGCGAACGATTTTAGCTAAAGAACCTGAACACGCCCACGCTAATTTCTTATTGTCAAACCACTTGCGTCAGGTCGAATCAAGTGCCGACCAAGATGCGTCGAAGGTGCAAGAACGTGAATTAGAAGCAGCGCACTTGCTTGATCGCGCTATTCAAGCCGCTCCAAAGCAAGCAGATTATTATCTCGCTCGTGCTGGTCATGCGCGGGCAAATGCATTTACGAATATCAATGAAGAAGATGCGAATGCAGAACTGCCTGAGAATGTCGTGCGCACGTATAGCGGCATGTATTATTTAAAAGATCGCTTACAAGCCGCCGCGGCCGATTACCGTACGGCGTGGAGTTTATCGCAGCAACCGGGGCATGCCCTCAAGTTAGCCACGACTTTGCACGACTTAGCCCAATTTGACGAGGCTCTAGCAATCTATGACGATGCACTCGCCAAGATGCCAGAAGATGCGCCATTGCGTGACTACTTCATTGAGCGGCGCGCCATGTCGGAAAACAATGGCGCCGGCGAGCGCGAGCATTTCGCTAAGATGTTGTTGAGTGGTTTGGATGAAGATGGCAAGGATCGCAGTTTGGTCGACAACATGGCGGCACAAGCAATGATGGGAGCAGCTGATGCGATTCGTCGCGGCGCCAGTGTTTCCGATGCCTTGGCCGCTAATATTAGTGACGACCCAGATACCATGCGGGCCATGAATTTGGCACGACAGTTGCTCAATTTGGTGAATGAGCCGCATCCTGAACTTGCTGAAGTGGATGCTAAAGACTACCCCGCCTATCAACGACAACACGCCAACAAAACAGAAAAAGCAGCGCTTAAAGCGGGCATGCACAAGATTTGTGATGCAGAAGCGATGGGGATGTTTAAAGTTTTAGGGCAACATATTTTACTGCGTTTTTACCGAGACGAAAGTGGTGAAATAGGCATGGCGAGTTTTAAAATGAAACACAAATGGCCAGGTCTGGTAGCGGTGATGATTCTGTTTGTTATGGGCAAATGGAAGGCGCATTCGATGGTCGAATGTGTCACCACTTTCGATGATGGAACTTTGATCTCGACCCAGCCGGAGAGTATTTCACCGTTTAGTTATGGTGATCGAGTAATCTTACGTAAGCTGCCGAAGAATGTGAGCGTTGCTGAGTTAGTTACCGTTCACCAAGAGGCGGTAGCGGACTATAAACTACAACATCCTGAGGCCAAAGCGCGTATTGTCGATGATCTAGCAGGGGTCGAAGCACGTTGGATAGAGGGCCAACAAATTAAAGCGGCTTATCGTAAATCGATCGGCTATGTCAGCGATGAAGAGCTACATAAAATGCTTGGTGCGCAGTATGACAATTTGGCGGAAAAGATCCGTAAGCAATTGCAAATCATGACGGCCTAAGCGCTAAAGATGTCAAACATAGTAAATGTCCAAATCTAGGTCACAATATACAGGTCTTGGATTTTTGATATTTGCCCCGACATCGCTTATGTGTGACTAGTTCTTGTTGCGGTTACAGGAGCTGGTGATATTATCCTGCAGGTTCCGTACCGACTGTTTAATCACTACACTTTTTCTTCATGCGCTTTTTTAGACCTCGCCCGACTTTTACCGAATTACCCGCGATTGGATTGCAAGCCCAAGATATTCAAATCTTACATTCTGCAAACGCGTATAAGCAGGTCTTACTCCAGCAAATCGCGGCGGCAAAACGTAGGATAGTACTTTGTAGTTTGTATGTGCAGAATGATGAAGCCGGGCAGGAAATTCTCGATGCATTGTATGCAGCGAAGAAACGTACACCTCAACTAGAGATTTTGATCTTCGTCGATTGGCATCGTGGTCAACGTGGTTTGATTGGTGAGCAAAAAGTTTCTGGTCGCGTCGCCGGCAATGCAGCTTGGTATCAAGAAGAAAGTGATAAGCACGGCGGCACGATTCCGATTTACGGCGTGCCAGTGCAAACGCGTGAGCTGTTTGGGGTATTGCATTTAAAGGGACACGTGATTGATGATACTGTGATCTATAGTGGCGCGAGTATCAATAATGTGTATCTACATCAATTCGAAAAATATCGGCATGATCGTTATTGGTTAGTAGCGAATGCGAGTTTGGCCGAAAGCATGCTTGCGTGGATGCGCGATCAGTTTTTAAACAGTCCAGCAGTACATCGCTTAGATCAAGCGCCCATTCCGACAACGCGCACCCTGCGTTCCGATATTCGCGCGTTCCGCGAAAAAATGAAAAAAGCGAGCTACCAGTTGCCGAGCTTGCCTAGTCTGTCTGCGCAAAATAGCCTAGCCGTGACAAACATCGTCGGCCTTGGTAATAATAATCGCTTGAACCGTTATGTCTGCCAGTTGTTGGCTTCTGCGCAGAAGCAGCTGACGATTTGCACGCCTTATTTTAATTTTCCGTTAGCGATTACGCGTGAAGTCAATCGCGCTATCAAACGTGGTGTGCAAGTACAAATTATTGTCGGCGACAAGTTAGCGAATGATTTCTTTATTCCCCCTGAACAGCCATTCAAAGCGATCAGTTGTTTACCTTATCTTTATGAAATGAATCTGAGACGCTTCGCTAAGAAGCATCAGCAAGATATCGCGAGTGGCGCCTTGAATATCCAACTTTGGCGAGACGGTGATAACACCTACCATCTTAAGGGGATTTGGGTTGATGACATTTATACGCTGGTGACAGGAAATAATCTCAACCCGCGTGCTTTCCGTCTTGATCTTGAAAACGCTTTATTGTTCAGCGACCCTAAAGGCGAATTGCTGAGTCAACGTCAACACGAGCTACAACAAATTTTGCAGCCCACGCAGCGTGTTGACGACTATCAAGACCTGCAAAAGCTCAGTGATTATCCACCGAAAGTGCGGCAGTTTTTGACAAGGCTCAGCCGAGTCCGTTTGGACCGGCTTGCCTATCGGGTGTTGTGATGGGATGGATCGGCGTCGAACTACGCTTATCTTAAGGTACGATTAAATAATTCCAGTGTGCGTGACCACGCTAATTGGGCTGCGGTCTTGTCAAAGCGTGGTGTGGTGTCGTTGTTGAAACCATGTTCCACGCCTTCATACACAAAGCCTTGGTACTTCACACCGGCGGCTTTTAGTGCTTCCTCGTATTTTGGCCAGCCAGCGACCAATCGTTCATCTTTGCTTGCATGATGTACTAACATTTCGGCTTTGATATTTGCGACAGATTCGATAGCGGGAGCTCCACCATAGAATGGCACTGCTGCTTTTAGATCGGGTATTTTTGTTGCCAAGAAATTGGCAATCGATCCACCATAACAGAAGCCAACGACGCCCACTTTGCCATTTCCACCTTCAATGGTTTTGAGGATACCAGCCGCAGTAATAAAGTCTTCTCGAGTTTTTGCTTGTTCAAGTTTTGGGAAAAGTTCACGCGCTTTGTCTTCGGTACCTGGATAACCGCCCAAAGGAAATAAAGCATCTGGCGCAAAAGCGATGAAACCATCAAGAGCTAAGCGGCGTGTCACATCTTCAATATGTGGATTTAGCCCTCGGTTTTCATGCACGACAAGCACGGTTGGTAGCGGGCCTTTCGCGTTTGCTGGTCGCACTAGATAAGCACGCAAATTTCCATAGCCGTTCGGAGATGGATACTCAACATAACTAGCAACGATACGTTTGTCATCGGGCGCAATTTGCTGCGCTGCTGCGAAGTTAGGGCTCAGTGCTTGCAACAAACCTTCAGCGGTGACCACACCGGCGGCATATTTGCTGGCAGAGCTTAGAAAACCGCGGCGACTCAGGCCACCGTGCACGTATTGATCAAATAATTTCAGTACCTCAGGGTGGAAGTCTTTTGCTGTTTGCATCCTTATTCTCCTCTTCGCTAGTTTGTTGTACCGCTGGATTGAAGGCATACGATACACAAAATTTAGATGATTTGCACTGCCTTGGTCACTTTGACCCGCTTCTTCAAATTTGGAAAACGCATATCGATGTTTGAAATGATTCGTTTTCGGTATCTCGCTGACTCTTTATGCTCTCGTTTTCAAAGTTCAATTTGAACTTAACCTAATTTTGGAGCATGACTATGAAAGCCTTTCGCGGTGTTAGTACCTTAATTTTTTCTCTGCTTGTTACACTTGCTACCCCAATCGTCAGTACGGCAGCAGACGTGAGTCTTCTGAATGTATCGTATGACCCAACGCGTGAGTTGTATCAGGAAATAAACCCAGCATTCGCTAAGTTTTGGAAAACAAAAACAGGAGACAACGTCACGGTGAAGCAGTCTCATGGTGGCTCAGGAAAGCAAGCTCGCTCTGTGATTGATGGCCTGAGTGCTGATGTCTTAACCCTCGCACTTGCCTATGATATCGATGCGGTAGCCGAAAAGAATTTGCTTGATAAAAATTGGCAGAAACGGCTCGCTAAAAATGCAGCGCCTTACACTTCAACCATAGTCTTCTTGGTGCGTAAAGGTAATCCGAAGGCGGTGAAAGATTGGCAGGATTTGATTAAGCCAAATTTAGCAGTGATCACGCCGAATCCTAAAACATCGGGCGGTGCACGTTGGAATTATCTGGCTGCTTGGGCATACGCCTTGCAGCAAAAAGGCGGCACAGAGCTTAATGCGAAGGAGTTTGTCAAAAAGCTCTATAAAAACGTACCAGTGCTCGATTCTGGGGCGCGTGGATCAACGGTGACATTTGCTGAGCGCGGAATAGGTGATGTGTTGTTAACGTGGGAAAACGAGGCTCACCTTGCGCTCAAAGAATTTGGCTCAGACAAATTAGAAATTGTGACACCTTCAATCAGTATATTGGCGGAACCGCCTGTCACGGTCGTTGACAGCGTAGTCGACAAAAAAGGAACGCGTACTGTGGCGGAAGCCTATCTCAATTTTCTCTATAGCGATGAAGCACAGGACATCATTGGTAAGAATTTCTACCGCCCAAGTTCTGAAAAAGCGGCACAGAAGTATGCCAAGCAGTTTGCCAAGTTGAAGTTGCTTACTGTTGACGACAGTTTTGGCGGTTGGACAAAAGCACAGAAAGCCCATTTTGCTGATGGCGGCGTGTTCGATCAAATTTACCAACGGTGAATCGCGATTCAAGTGTGGAGAGGTGACCATTCGGCATCTCTCTAAACGACGCAACGCATATCTATATTGACAACTATCCTTGTGTCTTTATTTGAAAATCGACTAAGCAAATAAAAATTTATTCGTTTTTCGGATATCGAATCTATGAAAAGATGCGAACGCCTGATTCAGTCCTTCGTTTCTTATTAGTTTTTCAGGTTATTTCTCAAAGGCAGCGCATGGCATTTTTCAGCACAGATCGAGCAAAGGCGGGACGCGTTATTCCAGGCTTCCACTTGTCGGTCGGATTCACCATTTTCTATTTGGGACTCATCGTTCTCATTCCATTGTCAGCCGTGTTCGTGAAAACCTTCACCATGACCTGGGATGCGTTTTGGCATACGGTGACTTCTGAGCGCGTGATGGCATCTTATCGCCTCACCTTTGGTGCTTCCTTGTTGGCGGCGTTTATCAACGTCATTTTCGGTGGCATTTTGGCGTGGGTGCTGGTGCGCTATAAATTCCCAGGCAAGCGTTTGATCGATGCTTTTGTCGACTTGCCCTTCGCTTTGCCAACGGCAGTTGCAGGTATTACTTTGGCGACGCTGTATAGCCCTAACGGGTGGCTCGGTAAATTGTTAGCACCATTCGATATCAAAGTGGCTTACACACCACTCGGCGTCTTAGTGGCCTTGATCTTTATTGGCTTGCCGTTTGTGGTGCGCACGGTGCAACCGGTGTTGGAAGAAGCAGAGAAAGAATTGGAAGAGGCGGCGATTAGTTTAGGCGCCAGTCATTGGCAAACCTTTACTCGTGTGATTTTCCCGACCATCTTGCCTGCGGTGCTGACAGGGTTTGCTTTGGCTTTTGCGCGAGCAACAGGTGAATATGGTTCCGTCATTTTCATCGCTGGCAATATGCCGGTGATCTCGGAAATTACACCCTTGTTCATGATCACTAAACTCGAGCAATACGACTATGCAGGCGCGACAGCGATTGCGGTAGTGATGTTGATTATTTCCTTTATTTTGTTATTGACGATCAATGCTCTGCAAGCATGGACGCGTCGCCGCCAAACTGCTGGTAAAGCCTAAGACTGTATTTACTTATGACAAGCTCTGTTATTCATCCTCCTATAGCGGCTCCAGCTTCAGATTCAAAGCCAAGTCGCCGTATCGAGCCACCGCTGCGTTTGCAAGCCACACTTGAACCATTATGGGTCAGGATTGCCCTCGTCATTGCTGCTTTGGCGTTCGTGCTCTTGTTTCTATTTGTGCCCTTGGTGGCGGTCTTTAGCGAGGCCTTGCGCAAAGGTTGGGAAGTGTATTTGACCTCGATACAAGAACCAGATGCGCTATCGGCCATCAAACTCACCTTGACGGCAGCAGCCATCGCGGTGCCGCTGAATTTGGTGTTTGGTGTGGCGGCTGCATGGGCGATTGCGAAGTTTGAATTCCGTGGCAAGAACGTGTTGTTGACCCTCATCGACTTGCCGTTTTCGGTATCGCCCGTCATTTCAGGTTTGATTTATGTCTTATTGTTTGGCGCCCAAGGTTGGTTTGGTGATTGGTTGGGTGAGCACGATATCAAGATTCTGTTTGCAGTGCCTGGCATCGTGTTGGCCACTATTTTTGTCACCTTTCCTTTTATTGCACGTGAATTGATTCCACTGATGCAAGCGCAAGGTAGCGAAGAGGAAGAGGCTGCATTGGTGTTAGGTGCCTCTGGTTGGAAGACGTTTTGGCATGTCACCTTACCCAACATCAAATGGGGTTTGTTGTACGGCGTCATTTTGTGTAATGCCCGTGCCATGGGTGAGTTTGGTGCGGTATCGGTCGTGTCTGGCCATATTCGCGGTGAGACCAATACCATGCCTTTGCAAGTGGAAATTCTCTATAACGAATACAACTTCACAGCGGCGTTTGCGGTGGCTTCATTGTTGACCTTACTAGCCTTGGTGACTTTGGCCTTGAAGACCATCGTCGAATGGAAGACTGATGAATCTCGTCAGCGTACTCCGCAGGAATAAAAGCTTGTTCTCAAGCTATTCGAATTTTTAGATTTATCTCATTCAGAATGTAATCATATGTTTTGAGTGAATTTTTTAGTGTCAGGAAAAGATGATGAGCATCGCCGTTAATCAATTGCACAAACGTTTTGGTAATTTCACCGCATTGGATAATGTTTCCCTTGATTTTCCTAATGGTGAATTGACCGCACTGTTAGGGCCATCGGGATGTGGTAAAACCACGCTATTACGTATCATTGCTGGCTTAGAGTATGCCGACCAAGGGCAAGTCTTGTTGGATGGCGAAGACGCGTCGAACCAGCATGTGCGTGAGCGTCAAGTGGGCTTTGTGTTCCAGCATTACGCTTTGTTCAAACACATGACTATTTTCGAAAATATCGCCTTTGGCTTGCGCGTGAAACCACGTCATCTACGTCCGACAGAAGCGCAGATTAAAGAGAAAGTCACGAAGCTGCTGGAGTTGGTACAGTTAGATTGGTTAGCCGATCGTTATCCACCACAATTATCAGGTGGCCAGCGTCAACGTATAGCCTTGGCACGTGCCTTAGCGGTTGAGCCGCGTGTCTTGTTGCTCGACGAACCATTCGGTGCCTTGGATGCTAAGGTGCGTAAAGAGTTGCGTCGCTGGTTGCGTCGTCTCCATGACGAACTCCATGTGACCAGTATTTTCGTCACGCATGATCAAGAAGAAGCCTTGGAAGTGGCGGATCAAATCGTCGTCATGAACCACGGTAAAGTGGAACAAGTCGGTGCGCCGAATGAGGTCTACCAACATTCAGCGACACCATTCGTGTATGGCTTCTTGGGTAATGTGAACCTGTTCCATGGCCGCGTTCACGAAGGTATTTTGGATGCAGATGGTGTTGCTTTTGCTGCCCCAGGTCATGCCGAGACGAGGGATGCAATCGGCACAAGATCGGAAGAGCGTCGTGTAGGGAAA
>CALKVB010000073.1 GCA_937996605.1 uncultured Oxalobacteraceae bacterium
GCAGTAAGATAGCTATCTCGTGTTGGAGAAAAATTCAATGACCATCTATGCAGTGGTAAACACCAAAGGTGGTGTAGGAAAAACCACTACAACCGTCAATCTAGCGGCAGGTTTAGCGAAGCTGGATCAACGCGTCTTGCTGGTTGACCTTGATCCCCAAGGTAACGCCACAATGGGAGCAGGGATTAACAAATCGAAGTTACAAGCCTCGGTATACCAAGTCTTGCTCGGAATGTCAGATGTGAAGACAGCCGTGGTTCGCTCTGAATCGGGCGGCTTTGATGTCTTGCCTGCGAACCGAGAATTGGCCGGTGCCGAAGTCGAGATGGTTGAGCTTGAAAATCGAGATAAGCGCCTACGCATAGCCTTAGACGAAGTAGGTACTAACTACGACTTTATTCTGATTGACTGCCCACCAGCCTTGTCGATGCTGACTTTGAACGGCCTATGTGCGGCAAATGGGGTGGTGATTCCCATGCAGTGTGAATACTACGCTCTAGAAGGTTTGTCAGATTTGGCCAATACCATCAAAAAAGTGGCTGCCAATTTGAATCCTGATTTGAAGATCGTTGGCCTCTTGCGTGTGATGTTTGATCCGCGTATGACTCTTTCTCAACAGGTCTCAGATCAGCTTGAGCAACATTTTGGCGACAAAGTTTTTAAAACCTTGATTCCCCGCAATGTCCGTTTGGCAGAAGCGCCATCATACGGTATCCCTGGCGTGGTGTTTGATCCTGCTTCAAAAGGTGCGCAAGCCTATATCGCCTTTGGTGCAGAGATGGTTGAAAGAATTAAATCCTTAGATAAGAAGTAATGTGAATTATGGCAATTAAAAAACAAAAAGGCTTAGGCCGAGGCTTAGATGCTCTATTAGGCGGCGCGGAAGATTTCGCTGATGCAGTTCCAACCGTAGCCGGAGCACCGACTTCGTTGCAGGTCACGCAAATGCAGGCCGGTAAATATCAGCCGCGTACACGTATGGATGAAGGTGCTTTGGCAGAATTGTCCGCATCGATTAAAGCCCAAGGCTTGATGCAGCCGATTCTGGTTCGTCCGATTGGTCAATCGAACGGACAGACGCAATATGAAATCATTGCTGGTGAGCGTCGTTTCCGAGCCTCGCAGATGGCAGGTTTGACGGAAGTACCAGTACTGGTCAAAGACGTTGATGACCAAGCCGCCGCGGCAATGGCGCTGATCGAGAACATTCAACGTGAAGACCTCAATCCTTTGGAGGAAGCCCAAGGCATCCATCGTCTGATTACCGACTTCTCTTTCACACATGAGCAAGCGGCACAGTCAGTAGGTCGATCACGTAGTGCAGTGTCTAATCTATTGCGTCTTTTGAATCTTGCACGTCCGGTGCAAACTATGTTGATGGCCGGTGATATCGATATGGGCCATGCGCGGGCTTTATTGGCCGTTGATGCCGCAACCCAAATTCAGCTGGCCAATCAAGTGGTGGCGAAGCGCTTATCGGTTCGTGACACAGAAAAATTGGTTACAAAGACAACAACTGAGTTGGCGACGCCTGCAAAACAACGTGACAAGGCAGAAAAATCACGTGACATTACACGTTTAGAGGAAGAGTTGTCCGATTTGCTGGCAACACAGGTTGCCCTAAAATTGGGCAGCAAAGGTCGCGGTCAGATGATTATCGATTTTGCTGATCTTGACTCTTTGGATGGCATCATTTTGAAGATTCGTGGCCAATAATTGCAGTGTCAGAAAAGAAGGCAAAGTAGCAAGTCTTTCTAATTTTTCTTAAAA
>CALKVB010000074.1 GCA_937996605.1 uncultured Oxalobacteraceae bacterium
TCCTTAGCAGGGAAGTGCCTTCGGCCACTCGGCCACGTCTCCACACTCTCACAAAACGACACTTACGCATCGTACTGCAAGCGAGAACGAGATCATAGCGGGTAGTTCACATTTGGTCAACTACCCACTTAGAAATTGTTCTTATGCAGCTTCCAAACCAAAAGCTTTATGCAGAGCACGAACCGCCAATTCCATGTATTTTTCATCGATCAATACTGAAATCTTGATTTCAGATGTCGAAATCATTTGAATATTGATGCCCTCTTCCGACAATGTACGGAACATTTGCGAAGCAATACCAACATGGCTACGCATACCGACACCAACCACAGACACTTTCGAAACTTTGGCATCACCAATAATGCTACCCGCACCGATATGCGCCTTGACACTTGCATTCAACACTTCCATTGCTTTGTTGTAGTCTGCGCGTGGCACCGTAAATGTGAAGTCTGTCTTACCTTCCACAGATTGATTTTGGATAATCATGTCAACTTCGATATTGGCATCCGCAACTGGACCCAAAATCTGATAAGCGATACCTGGTTTATCAGGCACACCAAACACGGTTAATTTTGCTTCGTCGCGATTAAATGCGATGCCAGTAATTGTGGCTTGTTCCATATTTGTATCTTCCTCAAACGAAATCAGGGTGCCGGAGATAATCTCTTCGGCCAAAGGCATTAATGGGTCAGTCAATGATGAAAGCACGCGAGTCGGCATACGATAATTGCCGGCGAACTCCACAGAACGGATCTGCAAGACCTTAGAGCCCAAAGAAGCCATTTCTAGCATTTCTTCAAATGTCACTGTATTCAAGCGACGCGCATCAGAAACCACACGCGGATCTGTGGTGTAAACACCGTCAACGTCTGTGTAAATCAAACACTCTTGCGCCTTCATTGCTGCCGCGATTGCGACGGCCGATGTATCGGAACCACCGCGCCCTAAGGTCGTAATATTACCTAGCTCGTCGACACCTTGAAATCCAGTAATGATGACAATTTTACCGTCCGCCAAATCTGCTTTTACCTTGACATCGTCAATCGAAGAAATGCGTGCTTTGGTATAGGCGGAATCGGTCTTAATTGGCACCTGCCAACCAGCATAAGAAACGGCCTTCTTACCTAGCGCTTGCAGTGCCATCGACAATAATCCAACCGACACTTGCTCACCCGTAGAGGCGATCATATCGAGTTCGCGTGGATCTGGCTCCGCCATAATTTCCTTGGCGAGTCCAATAATTCGATTCGTTTCGCCCGACATAGCGGACGGCACAACTACGATTTGATAACCAGCGTCATGCCATTTGGCGACGCGCTTAGCGACGTTCTTAATGCGTTCGGTTGAACCCATCGACGTACCGCCATATTTGTGGACGATCAAAGCCATAAAAATTTCAAAAAGAGTGACGAAAGAATGATGTTAATTGAAAAACGAACCCATGACTCTACATGCTGCTCTGCAAAATAACAAGAACTTCGCGTCCAAATTTTGTATGCTTTTTCCTGATAGCGATATAAGTCAAAATGATCTGTTAGAAAAGCGAGGTGAGTTTGTCATCATTTCTGAAATATTATATTAGCCACTGGCAAACTCATAGTCTTAGATATTGATCCAAAAATTCACATAACATAGAAATATTTTACTTTACATTCAAATACTTACGCATCAAATACAAGCAATACAACCGACAAATCGAGATAATTCAGGCGCTCGGATTTCACTTCATTAAGTAGATCGAAATGAAAATTACAAATGACAAAAAAGCATAAGCAAATACCGATTCAATCCAAGCGCCAAGACAAGCAAAAATATGGACTTTTGCAAACGCAGCAAATTTTATTCAAGTTTA
>CALKVB010000075.1 GCA_937996605.1 uncultured Oxalobacteraceae bacterium
GCGACAGCTAAGTTCGACCACCCAATTCGAACTAAGTTGCAGTGATCAGTTGCAGTGATCAGTTGCAGCGACCATTGCAGCGACCATTGCAGCGATCATTGCAGCGATCATCAAATTGTGGGATGCAAGCCTCAAGGTATAATCAGTCTTCCCCCTACAATTAAGAAAACAGCATCTCGCGCCCTATGTCGTCGACCCCACTATCTGCCACCGATAAGCTACAAAAATTAGGACTTTTTGCCATTACTTGGCCTATTCTCATCGAACAGCTTTCTCACATTTTGCCTGGCATGATCGATATTTTCATGATCAGTCATCTCGGTGATGCAGCGGCGGCGGGCGTGTCGGTGGCCAATCAAATAGTGGTCTTCTTCATCGTGCTATTTTCGTTTATTGGCTTAGGCTGTAGCGTAGTCATTACCCACTACCTTGGGGCCCAAGATAAGCAAGGTGCAGAGCGGGTGGCGAGCAATGCCATCGGCATTAATGTCTGGTTTGGTGCACTCATTAGTTTGCTGACCTTATTGTTTTCGGATCAGATGTTGGCGCTGTTACATCTACCAAAAGAACTGCTACCCTATGCTCGCCCTTTCCTTGCATTGATGGGCGGTACTCTGTTTCTAGAGGCGATTAATATTGTTTTCGCTTCCATCTTACGTGCACATGGTCATACCCGCGAAGTGATGTTGATCGCGCTGGGCATGAACTTAATCAATATTGCACTCAATAGTATCTTGATATTTGGTCTTTTTGGACTCACACCTTTAGGCGTCGTCGGTGCTGCTGTGTCGACCGTTATCAGTCGTTTTCTGGCATGCCTTGCTTATGTGTATTTAGTCAAACGTCAGATTCAGCTCAGCCTTAAACTTCATGCGCTGTGGGATTTTTCGAATGCTATCATCGCCAAGATTCTGCATATCGGATTGCCTTCAGCAGGCGAAAATTTGTGTTGGTGGACTAGCTTCATGGTGATTACTTATTTCATCGCCCAGATGGGGGCAGACCAAATGGCAACCTTCACTTATGCCATGCAATTGTCGATGGTGATGATGATGCTCAGCATTTCGATTGGCATTGGCACTGAAATCATCATCGGTCATTTGATAGGCGCAGGTGAGCTCGATTTGGCATATCGCCAATTACTGCGAAGTTTGCGCGTTGGTGTGACGCTAACAGTCATCATGACCGTGGCTGTTGTCCTTGCTGCTAAGCCGCTATTCGCGCTTTTTAGCCATAAGTCCGAGATCATCGAAGCAGGTGCTAGCTTGCTACTCGTCTCACTGATCCTCGAACCAGGTCGCACCTTTAATTTAGTGGTAATCAATTCTTTGCGTGCGACTGGCGATGCCCGCTTTCCGCTGTATGCGGGTATCGTATCAATGTGGGGTGTCGCCGTCGTTTTAGCATGGCTATTCGGGCTACACTGGGGATGGGGCTTGGTCGGCGTGTGGTCTGCTTTCGCACTCGACGAATGGGTACGCGGGCTACTGATGTACCGACGCTGGAAGAGCCGCGCATGGGAGAAATATGCTCACGCTACGCGCGCAGGTTTGCAGCGAGTTTAAAGTTACTTAACCCTTACTTACTTTTATCGCGCAATTGCGGCCCCACTTGCT
>CALKVB010000076.1 GCA_937996605.1 uncultured Oxalobacteraceae bacterium
GAATTAAATGTTTAATATTTTATTTTTATGAGATTCTGTTGTTAATTATTGTATGAAATTAAATTGCTGTCACAAGGCAACTTATGAACTATTTAGCATCAGGCGCAACTAATGCTGAATCAGTTATTTGGTATTCCTCTACGTTTGAATTTAACACTTAGCCTAAGCGAGAAAAATATGGGAAAAAATATTGCCATCGTTACATGTTCAGAATTGCCCGAATTATTTGGTGGAGAGAAGTTGTTGGTTCCCGCCTTGCAACAAATGCAATTGGAGCCAACAATCACGATTTGGGACGATCCTCAAGTGCAATGGTCGCAATTCGACTTGATCTTGATTCGATGTACTTGGGACTACCATGAGAAACTCGAAGCGTTTAAGAATTGGCTGGACTTTTTGGCCACACTCGATGTCATGGTGGTCAACGATGTGGGGACTATGCGATGGAACTTAAATAAGAGCTATTTATTTGAACTACAAAGCAATGCTTGTCCCGTTATACCTAGCATTAAATTAGTACCAGAAGATAGGCGTAGCTTAAGTAGCTTAATTGAGCTAATGCAGATCGATGAAGTTGTGGTGAAGCCAACGCAATCAGCGGGTGCTTGGCGCACACTGCGAGTGAATCGCGCTAATGCAGCGGCCCATGAAAATGAATTTAATCATTGGAGGCAAGAGCAGGCTTTTCTGCTGCAAGCATTCATGCCAGAGATTGTGAGCCAAGGTGAATGGTCACTCATCTTTTTCGAAGGCCGATACAGCCATTCTTTACTGAAACGAGCGAAAGAAGGCGATTTCCGCGTGCAATCTGATCATGGGGGAACAGTGCTGGCACAAGAGGCAACCCTCGAGATGCAAACTCAGGCTCAGGCCATTTTACTTAGCTTAGAAGAGATGCCTTTATATGCTCGGGTTGACGGCGTAATGCGAGGTGGTCAGTTTATGCTGATGGAACTGGAGTTGATCGAGCCAGAATTATTTTTGGAGGTCGATACCAGCGCCGCAGTGCGTTTTGCTTCCGCCATTCACGCGCGGCTTACGCGATCGTAGGCAATGTGGTTCAGCTCTGTTCGAGTTTGTGCGCCATTTCAGAAAGCTTGGTCAATGTATTGATATTTCTCGCGGTGCCATGTTTGGCTGCGGGAACAACAAGCTTGCTGTTGGCCATGCCTTCGCCATAAAAAACATACAGCGCCTGTTGCCCCAAAGAGATTTTTTCATGCACTTGATGTTTGGCATTGCTGAGATCGATTTCTGTTAATTCTAAATCTAATAAGATCGCGACAGTTCGATTTCCTGCTTCTTGATGGAATGGGTTATCGTCCAGCAAAGATTTGAGCGCCTGCGGTGTGCGGATAAAAACGGTCACCTCTTTACCCGCATACTCGAATAGGCGCTGTTCTAATTTGCGTTTGCACGCATCAGTATCAAGCGCGGATTGAAACAAAACATTGCCACTGGCGATATAGGTTTTAACATTCTCGAAACCCAATTCCTCGCACATTGCTGTGAGTTCTGACATGGGCAATTTCCCAGTGCCACCAACATTTACGGCGCGCAAGAATGCGACAAACGTATTACCCTTGCTCATTTACTTTGCACTCAGTAGCGTAATCAGTGCCGCATAAAGGCTCAGCGACAAAGCAGCAATAAATAGAAGAGCAATCGTCCGCCAAAAGGCCGCCAGAAATCCGAGGCTATACGCATCACGCAATTGTTTGAACATATGAATCGGTGGAACAAAGACAAAGAGCAGGCTGGAAATGGCGACAAATTCGAAACGCGCCAATATGGCAATCAGCATCAATAAAATGCACATGAACGACAGCGAATACAGCGAGAAAACAGCGTGGTCAAACATCACGAATTGGCGTCTGAACATGAATAACATCCATAAGAAGGGCAACGATATTGGCATTAACAAGAAGGCGTAACTCGATGCATTCTTCTTCATTTTATAGAGGGTTAATGCTTTATTGGTCTCGACATGTGCCACCATATTTTTGACCCATGGCGGAGCATTGGAGTCGTCAAGTTCGGCATCTATTGAAGCGCCCTTGGCACTTGCATCGTTTGAACTTGCGGACTTGCTCGCAGCTTGATCTTTTTGTCCTTCAGATTTTGACTGATCTGCTTTTTCGAGCTTTGCAATTTTCTTTTTGAAGTATTTGATGTCACTTTCAACAAGGCTGATCAATTGCTCTTGTTTGATTATCGATTTTAGTTGATCGCCAGGTGAAGTCTCAGCGGCATCTTGCAGCTTTTTCTGTTCTTGCTTGAGCGTCGCCAATTGCGCTTCGGCCGTGGAGAGTTCTTCTCGGTATTGTGCTATGGTTTTCGGCTTGCCATCGATTTTATCGAGCTTGTCTTGTAAGGATCTGAGTTCACTTTGTTTTTCGTGGCGGTCAATCAGTTGTTGAAAACCGCTATCGTTTGCATCTTCGGGTTTGCTATTTTCCGTCTCGCTCTTTGCTATGGCTGCATTCAGGTTAGCCATTTCTTGTACGATTTCTTCACGTGTATCCGTGGTTTTGAGAATTTCACCTTCCATTTCTTTGGCAGTGAAGGAAAAGACGAAGAACATCAGGAAAATTAAAAACAAAAACAGGGCTAAAGGCGAAACATAAGAAGTACGTTTACCGTCAATGTATTCTCTGGTGAGTTTTCCTGGATGGAAAATCAGAGCCGGAATGGTGCGCCACGCTTTTGTATCAAAATGAAAGATGCCGTGTAAAACCTCTTCGAACATATGCAGCAATGAACGATGAATGTGGCCCGGTTGACCGCAAGAATGACAGTATTTCCCTTGTAGAGTCGCGCCGCAATTGGCACACGCTAGTTCTGATGAATGGTTTCCGCTTGTGTTTTGAGTCGGGTCAATTTCCGCGATCGTCGCTAAAGCTGCCGCCGTGATTCCAGCTTGATCTAAATCGATAGTCATTGAACATCCTTTTCTCTTTTCCCTTTTCAGGGATGATCTCTCACATCAAACAAGGCAGTCATTTCGCCTAACTTATAGCGAATTATATTCGTTAGCCCGTATGAACGTCGATAACATTGATTTCAATGCAATGAAATTCCTTGCCATGATAATTTTCTGCTATAGTTCTTGCCTTTTTTTTTAAGGTTAAAATGAGACTTGTAACTGATCTCGCGAATGAAGGACTTGCCGACCGCCTTCAGCAATCTATTCGCTTGCCATTCCTTGATGGATTGAGGGCTCTATGTGCTATCTGGGTGTTGATTGGTCATAGCCATCTTTTCGCCTATGGTTGGAAATCACATCAATCTGTGTGGACACAGGCTGCGAATGTATTTTTGTACTTGCATTTGGGCGTCGTGGTTTTCTTGGTGCTCTCTGGATTTTGCCTGATCTTGCCCGTGCTCAGAAACGGCAATCGTCTACCGATGAGTATCAGCAGATTTTTTAAGGCACGTGCATTGCGAATCTTGCCTCCATATTATGCATGCCTGGTCTTAATTTTGTTGTTGAATTACGTATTTCCCATCGTTGCCTGGGGACGCCATCCCCAAGGATTGACCGATACGATTTCTTGGCAAGCATTGAGTGTCAACTTTGCACTACTGCAGGATTTTTTCCCGCAATATGCCAATATCAATGGTCCTTTTTGGAGTATTGCGATTGAGTGGCATATCTATTTTCTCTTTCCTATTGTGGTCGCGATGCTGGCACGTTTTGGCGGTCGAGGAATGCTGATTGGCGGCCTTGTTTTCGCGGCGATGATCAATTGGTCTGCGATGCATGCGCCGATGTGGATGGATGCGATCGGGGTCACCATTCTTTCACCGAGCTACTTTTTTTATTTATTCGTGTTTGGTTGTTTCGCAGGCTACTTGAGTTTCGCGTTGGAATCCAAGTATCTGGAATTGAGGAATGGAATGCTGGCCGTGTTCGCAGCCATTGCATTTACATGGTTCGTCTATTTAATTCGACGATATAGCATTGTTGACGCCAAGTCTGCTGGAGTATTTTTTGATCATGCAAAGACGATAGACATGGTCTTCGCAGTAATGGTCATGGTATTTCTGGTGTTCTTGGCCAGCGCTACAACTTCAAAAGTGCGCGCAAAGTTACTGCATTTACTTGAATTTAAGCCCTTGGTATCGATAGGCCATTTTTCATACTCGCTGTATCTGGTGCACATACCGATACTGGCGGTTGTGCATCACCAAGTTGAACTATTACAGCTGCCGACAAATTTCGAACATTTGCATTTTGCTTTTGTTGCGCTTATCGGTGGTGCTTGTTCTTTAGTTTTTGCTTGGGGCTTTAGTCGAATATTTGAGCGCAAAGTTTGGATGTCACTACTACCTTTCTCCGCTTTTCAATTTGGCAGAGAAAGGTAGTATTGATAGCCTTAAGCGCGAGCTTCTTTGTTCTTCTCGGCGCGACGCTGCAAGACAAAGATGGGTTGCGCCCATTCGGTGTCTTTTTTCTTCTTGCTGGTAATCAGTGTCAATTCTGAAGGATCATAAACGTCGGTGTTATGCGTCAACGGCGTAGTCATCAAATACTGCGCATCCGTATTCTTGAGGAACTCACCGACCAATTGAATATTGCGAATATCCAAGTGAGCGAAAGGTTCATCGATAAACACAAAACCGCCAGAGCCGTCTTCGGATTTGAGCAAACCAATTAACAGAATTAAAGACTTCATGACCTGTTGACCGCCCGATGCTTCACCGTCGTTCATGCCAATTGGGCCTTTGCCGTCGAACTTAAAACGCACATGCAAACCAGCTTGTGCCAGTAACACATCGTCGTTTTCTAGACGCACTGGGTCGGTATGGACTTCGATGCCAGCAAGTTCACCGAGTTGCTTAATGTTCTTGCTATAGGTCTTAATGGTGTAACGCAATCGATCCATATACGCCGCTCGCGCATTGACGGTGGCTTCAATCGCACGATTGTTCTGGTAGCGACGCTCATCTGTTTCTGCCTGACGATTTTGCAGCAGATTGTTGAGCCGAGTGTATTGATCCACTACGGTTGAATCAGTTTCCCAGTCATCGCGCGCTAAGTTATTGCTTAAGCTACGCAAGCGTAATTCAATCTGATGTACATTCTCGTGCTCAGCAACCAATTCTTTACGATGCGA
The DNA here is from genome assembly GCA_937996605.1 of uncultured Oxalobacteraceae bacterium. Taxonomy (GTDB): domain Bacteria; phylum Pseudomonadota; class Gammaproteobacteria; order Burkholderiales; family Burkholderiaceae_D; genus Undibacterium. Next base: position 5,121 of record CALKVB010000076.1, read on the forward strand.
CGCACGCTTCCAATTGAGTGGCAGGGTGTGCCAAGTCTCACGCATCGCTCGTAGTGTTTCAAACTGTGTTTTGCGTTCTTCTG
>CALKVB010000077.1 GCA_937996605.1 uncultured Oxalobacteraceae bacterium
GCTCTTCCGATCTATCGGACGAATTCATGTGCCGCCGTTTTCAAAAAGCCTAAATATTCTTTGCGTGGAAAGTAGGTCCAACGTGGTTTTTGAATTACGGTTGAATTCAAATGTTCAGTCGCACCACCAGCGCCATCAGTTGCATGCACGATGAATAAGTAGCGTTTCTTAAATGGGAATTCCCCTAGTGTTTTTTTGGTTTCAATGACGATTTTTTTCAAATCTTCCGCCATTTTCTTGCCGTTGTAATTACCACGTCCCCAAATTGCCAACTCTATACTGCGACCATCAACGTCAAATTGATGGAATTCGTGCTCACCCGTTTCGATAGGTGAATCGATCAAGACATCGTAATTCGAGGCGACAAAACAATGGTCACAATTACCTTTGTCCATGCCAGAGCGGGAAATCCAATTTGTTGGTGTTTCTAATTTCACACTGACGGCTTGTGATCGGAATGGTGCTGCATACATCAAAATACCGCTGGCATCGAGGTAGGCATGGGTATCATCGATATGCTGAGTCCGCTCGCCGAGGGCATTTGCATATACCTCGTAGCTTACCTTGACGGCTTCGCCTGCTTTGGTCTTTACCTGCCAAGTTCCTTTATCGGTTTTCGCAAAATTGAGGGGCTGACCCTTGCTATTACTCGCTTTGAACTGTCGTACATTCTTGCCTAAATTCAGCACTTCATAGCGACCGGTGCGCCAGATCGGCATTTGTACATCTAAAGTGTTGCCTTTAGCCGCGGGGAAATCGATGCTGACCTCAGCAAGATGTTGTGCTGCGTTAGTAATTTTGATTTGGTAGTTCACATCGGCGTGAGCGGTCGTAGTACTTAAAACACAGGCGATGGCAATAGAAGAAAACAGGATTTTTTTCATTATTCAGCTTGATTAAGTAGGGTTACAGAGGGTGTCTCGAACGTGTCCATGGAATAGATCTCTTTTCAGTCTTGGACAACAAAGTTAAGAGCATGCAGATATTCCACAGTGGTGTCAACGCTTGTTCGCCAACTATGGCGGAGGGTGGGGTGTTGCCCTGAGCTGCGATTATACGTTCGCGCTTTTAGATGATATGGACAGCGTTTAGTTCCATTGGTTTTCGGATTTAACGCAAACGACACGTATAAGCTGACTCCTAGAGTTATGTGAAATTGATGCCGATATTACGGGGTTCGGCTTGCACTATGTCGTTACCGTCTGCGGCTACGTGCTTAACGAACACAAATCGAGCCAGACCTAAATTACTGTGCTCGATTCAACCTGGTGTAGTCATTTTGTGAAGCAAAAAATAATTTAGCTTGCATGAAAAGAAAATTAATTTGCTTAATCAAATCATCTATCTTGGTGTTTTTTTGAGGTAATTAGCTAATTAGTTAAATATGGTGTATAGTTCAAGCCTAATCTTGCTTGAGCCAATTCAACATAGTGATGATCATAGGAGCTGATAATGCAAATCTCTCAATTCGACAATCAAAGTTTTCCAAGTGCATGCATCAAGAATAATGTCGGAAAAAATCTGATCGAAGTTCATCTAATTGGTGAGCTTGGGCGAGGTAATACCTTGATGCAGCAAGCTTCAACCTTACAGAAACATCATCCACGCTTTGTGCATGCCCTAGATGAGCCATCGACCTGTATTGGCGAATTTGCGCAAGGCGATAGTGATCACAGTAGCGTGTACACCTTTTTAGTCGAGAGCCAGGGGCATCCCTTCCATCGTCATGCGAGTGCGCGAATGTTCACCGCTGTCTCTGGCAGTGAAGGTACGCAGTTGCGATTTTCTACCTTGAATCTTGAAATGCAAGGGGCAAATCTTGACGCTTTCCTCCAGCACGCTCACTGCATGCAGATTCCAGCTGATTGTTTGTTTACTGTGCGTTTTGCTGCGGGTGTATGGCACCAATTTATGCCAGGTCGAGAGAACTCAAATGCTCCTGCTTTGTTCGCTGTGTCCTACCATCCAGATGATCTAAGTGGCATTGATGATTTCGCTATGCAGGAAAAAATCAAGGGTGGTTTTGCTAGTATTCCGATGTTGACGGAAGTGTTACCTGCTTCTATGGCAGATGGACTAGCTAAGCTCGACTTTATTGGGATGTGCGCGAAAGTCACCAAACTCGAATTTCCAAGAAAAGAAATTGTACCGATACAAGCCAATCCAAGCACAAAAGCGTTCTCAAGAGACAGTAGCCTGTTTTCGCGTACTCGCCAAATTTCAGCGCCACCGCATTCCCTTATCTGGGAACAACTGACAGAACAGGTCCCCTATCACCTCGATCATTTTGAACTGTTTATTTCTTATGAGGAGTTGGGTGTGATGGAGCCGGTTGGGGCAAATAAACCGCATGGCGCTACGAGTTATATGAATGATTTACTAACGGCGTTTATTGAGGCTTCCCCTGCAAGCGTGACTTGTCTGATGCAATTACGAAATTTACTTGTGAAACCATTCGGCTTGCGCACCTCAAGAGTTGGTTGTCCGGTCTCTTCATTGTTAGCAGATCGAGCGCAAGAGTATTTTTTAAATCGTTATCCTGTTTGGGGACAAAAGATTAATCTAAACAATACTGAGGTTCAGATCGTATTAGGCGCCGATGATAAACACTTGCAATTTCGTAGTGTAGTAATGTTAGAAGTTAAAGCCGAAGGCATAGTTATTAGTTTGAGCAACCGTGTGGCCTATCGAAATTTGTTTGGGCAGATTTATATGCGCTGTATTCGAAGCATTCATCAGAAATTTATCGTACCCAAAATGTTAGCGACGGCAGCAAGCAAGCTAGTTGCGCAAACACATAAGCTTCAAGTGCGGGAATGTTGGTGTAGACGACTGATGTTGGCAAAGTAGTTGCGCTGTGTGTTGTTGTTTTGTAATTCCATTCAAGATCATAACATCCTTGCTTTGATTTGTTTCTAAACTTGCATAGAATAAGGGCTTCATTCGAGTGACAAATTTTCTTGTGATGGTCAACCACGTTGATGAATGTAGGTAAAGTATGCTGATTTATCTTGGCAAGAAAAGGCAAGAAAGAGCGATGGGTTATGTCGTTGATTTTTGCCCTATCTGTCGTGAGTTGTCCGAGTTTAAACTCAGTAAAATCAACGATCCCAATCTTAGTTATGGGATTCCTCTAGCAACTGGCGCCACGGTTGGCTATTTGCGAGAGTGCGTTGTTTGCCAAACTTTTATGCATGCGGATCCGATTCGCTACACGGCTTTCGCCAATCGTAGTGGTACAGCATCCATCAAAACCTTAGCAGAAGCTACATTTCCACGAGCTTATAAGTACCATGGAAAGAGATTGCAACTCGAAAAATTGATACGCCAAAGTCCCCATACGATAGAAGAGAAACTTAGGGTGGAATTGGTGGCTGAGATTTTTGAAACATTGGCGCCATTGGTCGAGCGCCGTATGGCCCATTTTTATCTTGATACGAGAATGTTGATGGTTGCCGTTTTTGGTTTATTAGCTGTATTTGTCTTGCCGCTGTATTTGGTGTCATTGATACCAGGCTTAGAAGAAAGTCAAAGTATTGTTGCGATGTTTATGGCACTTGTGTTTGGCGTTATTTTGGGATGGCAGTGGAAAACCTCGCCACGGCGCTACATGCGCGACATGATCTATCCAAATTTTGCGAAGGCTCTTAGTGTTTTGGAACCGAGTGAAGAGGAATTGTCGATTGCAATTGGAATAGCCAAACGTAATGGCAAACATATCGCCAATCTAGTGCGTAAGGATGAGTTGATGCGTTTGTTTCATTAGACTGATTCTCTGGCTTTGCCTGATGCCTTACTTTATGAAGGGGGATATTCATTTCCAGCATGCAGCATAATCGGAAGTTAGTTACGATCTAAAACAGAATCTAGAAAAGCGGAATTTAGAGAACGACCTTCACCGATCTTATGAATTCAATATTTTTCGTTGAAAATAGTTTAGAGGTTTGAACGCCATTGAAACTGTGCACCAGACCCTACCCATCGCTATATTTTCGGTGGCACTGGGCCTATAAGGACACAGGCTGTTCTCTCGCAATTATGTGCGAGCCTTCGAATCCACCCACGCGAGCTGTGCTCGCTTTTTCTCCGCAAATAAAAAATGCCCGCAGTTGCGGGCATTTGTAATCTTGGCGGAGAAGGGGTCTTTATTAGTGTTGCTCATGGGATTCCAGTGCTGTCTAGTTAATCTATATAAATCAATTGGTTATTGATTTTTCTTGCTCAGCTAAATCTAATTAAATGTAGTACTATTTGGTGATGGTGTGTGGGTAAAAGTGTGGGTAGACTTGTGTGGGGGAGGTGTGTATGCGTGGTAACGGGAAACTTTCAGCGCTAGCGGTAAAGAACTTGCAAAAAGCTGGGTATCACAACGATGGGAATGGCTTGTACCTGCAGGTGTCCGCGAGCGGTTCCAAGTCTTGGATATTCCGCTATCGGTTCGAGGCTAAACAACGCGAAATGGGCTTAGGAAGTGTCGCGCTCGTGACGCTCGCAGAGGCTAGGGAGAAAGCACTGCAATGTAGAAAGCTCATAGGTGAGCGTATCGACCCGATTTCGGCACGAGAGAAAGACAATATAGCTAGACAGGCTAGCGGCGCTAGCACCTTTCAACTTGTCGCAGAACGTTACTACAACTCAAAGAAAATCGAATGGGCGAACCCCAAGCATGCTGCGCAGTGGATTAGTACGCTCAACACTTATGCCTTCCCAATCATTGGCGCGAATCCTATCAGCGAAATTAACCTTTTACATGTTCAATCAGTTCTAGCGCCTATATGGGAAACCAAGAATGAGACAGCATCACGCTTGCGTGGTCGCATTGAGGCTGTGCTTGCATATGCCAAGACGCTAGGGCTTAGGAGTGGCGACAACCCCGCCACGTGGGGGAACAACCTAGATAAAGTGTTTTCATCTCCTGCAAAAGTTCAGAAACTCACTTCTCGAAATATGCCAGCCTTGCCATACATGGAAATAGGGGACTTCATTCGCCAATTGAGACAACAGAAAGGCATCGCGGCACGTGCCTTAGAGTTCACGATCTTAACAGCGGCGCGATCTGGCGAAACATTTGGTGCGACGTGGCACGAGTTTGATCTAGGCGGGAACCTTTGGATTATCCCAGCTAGCAGAATGAAAGCAGGGCGGGAACACCGTGTTCCACTGACAGCACGAGTGATTGAAATACTTAGTGAAATGCGCTTACTGCGCACCAGTGACGACGACTTTGTATTTCAGGGGATTCGAACTGGCAGTTCGAATCCTAAAGGACTGTCTAACATGAGCATGAGTGCAGTATTAAAGCGTATGGGTAGGAATGACATCGTGCCGCATGGCTTTAGATCAACATTTAGAGACTGGGCGGCAGAGACTACAGACTTCCCTCACATGGTCTGTGAAATGGCGTTAGCACATGCAATCAGTAGCGATGTGGAGGCGGCATACCGTCGCGGGGATTTGTTGGAAAAACGCCGTGCTTTGATGGAGGCTTGGGCTAACTATTGCGAGCGCGTTGTGTACTCAAAACCATCTAGATTAACTTTAATTGCTGCGGGGCAGTAAGCATGAGTACGTCGGCGG
>CALKVB010000078.1 GCA_937996605.1 uncultured Oxalobacteraceae bacterium
GCTCTCGCTCGGCGGATTCTTACGCCTATCTGGTACACCTGCAGACTCACTCTCCAATAAAACTGTCGCCCTGGGTCGTTTGGTGATGGCGAGAAGAATCGGTGGTATGCCAGCCGCTCTCGGTGGTGCGGTGCGTTTAGGTTTCTCCGCTGAGTTAGGTGGAGGCTTTGGCGAGGGTGAAGCAGTTAAATTTAGCAAGATCAAACGCAGTGGCAGTGCCTTCGTTGCGTTTGATACGCGCTTCGGCCCCTTGTATTTTGGAGCTGGCGCAACCCAAAATACTGGCTCAACCTTCTATTTGTTCTTAGGCCCAATTTGGTGAACTACTGCGGTCTTAGTCGAAGCCATGGTTGTGGGTCGACGTAAAGCCGTGAAAGCTGAAAATTCCCAAGAGCGAAAGCCCAACATCAAGGTAAAGCCATCACGATCTTCTGGTGGTAGACGCCTATCTTCTTGCTGTAGGCGTGCAATCTCAGCCGCTAACTGCTGAATTTTTTGTTGAATCTCGCGCGCACTGTTTTGTGATAAGCGCGCGGGCACACACATTAAGGTTTCACCATTGCCATCGAAACGTCCATCGAAGTAATCTGAAACCACTTTCTCTTTGAAGAAAGTTTGAATCGGTCCATCCGCACGCCAACGGAACGCAGGTGAAACGCGTAAGCGATACCGATTCATAGGCTTGAGTTCTATCACTTCATGCTTGTCCAACTCTATCATGCACAATACGCATTCAGCCTCCGTCAAATTGTAGGTTTCAATGATTTGTTCAAAGGTCCAATGCCCCAAACAAGAAATCGCCACCAATAAAAGCTTGGGATTTTCCATCAAAGCTTTTTCTTGGGCCAAGGTCAAATTATCCGCTTGAGGGGTGACATCAGCAGCTTGTCGCAACACATCTTCAAGTGAAATATCGGCCACTTTACAAATTTGCGCCATTCGCGACAAGGTCATATCCTTTTGTCCGAACATTCTTTTGATGCTCGACTCGCTCATATCGATTAAGTTGGCGAGCTGTTTATAGGTCATGCCAACGCGACGCAGCTCTGTACGTAATACATCAAGTAATAATTCAGGAGAACTCATGTTAAACCTCTATTCATTTAACTTAGGCAGGAAATTAATTTCACGTGCCGTTTTTTGACCTATCGTCACCGACTTCAAACTCTGAGGAATCACAGCTTCGTCATGAGAAATGACTATCCGTCCCCCCATAATCTCAGCATATCGTTGTGGCAATAATGGTAGGCGTTCAGGTTCTGCGTAACCATCTGGAAAAATAGGCTGGTCGTTCGCTAAGTCATATTTATCTGTGGCGCCCAATGTATGCAAAAACTCATGTGCAATTATGACATTATTCGTTTGACTAAGTTCCGTGTCCGCGATGACATTTACTCGCCCAATTAAGCCTTGCTGTAAAGCGGTCGAATGATGAACTCGATTATTCTTAGGATCAAAATAAAGGACGAACAACCTGACTTGCGGATCAGGGCCTACAATTTTTGCGTGTCGATACGCCCACCAACGAAACTTCAAGCTCCACAGCATGACCTCGATCGCATTCTGCTGCGTAGGAGGAGCGGGTGGCGCTTCTTGTAAAACGGCCTTTAAGCGAACCTCAACACCAGCGTTTGCTAACTTACCATAAGCCGCTTTTTCTCTCTGGATAAAATCTTCAATGGGTCGGAATTCTTCAACCTTAAGTTGATGAATGTATTGATCAGCTGCAGCACTGCCATCGCCATTGATGGGATAGATATTAATCGGCAAGGTATATTGCCACTCTATCGATTTGGTGCGCGCTCGATATGTCGAAACCGCAACGAGCGCCAAGATGACCAACAAAATACTAATGCGAATGGCTTTGAACATAGTGTTCCTAGCGAATAGAATTCGGCGATTGTAACGCATTCGTTTATTTTTTCCGCCGAAAAATCGCATAGCAAGCATCTTGCTTCGCCTGCAGGACGTTTGCAATAGACGAAAAAAAAGCAGCCCAAGCTGCTTTTTTTCGTCTACCAGAATTTTACTTCTTGGATTTTTTACCGGCTGCTGTCGCTGGCAGGTAAGTCAGTGGATCGTTGAGACCACTTTCATAAGCTGTCATCACAGTCTTTGGGCGCATACAAGTTGCGCCGAGTGTGGAAGAATCTGCAGACGTGGAATTCACACACACTTGCAGCTTCATGATTTTACTTTGTGGAATACCAGCGGCGGCGGCAATTGAAATTACAGAATGATGATCAGCACCGTTTGCGATCAGTTGATCGACTGTTTTCTGCAAATTACGGCTGCTCGACAATGCAGTGAAAATGCCATCCACTGAAGTGTCAACTGGTTTTGGTGCTTCAACTGCAAAAGCGCTACCCACTACCGCGAAACTTAAGCATGCACTCACAATCATCTTTTTCATAACAATCTCCAAAAATTGACAAACTATTTTGCCGAACGCATTGATACTAGCGATTTTTGGCGCAAACGCAATGTTTTTCTGATCTGAAAAATAAAAAAATTTTCAGAAGTTAATAAAGCGAAAACAGTCTGTTATCGATATGCGACAAAAACAGATAATAATGACAATTACATGCCATAAAGCAGTGTTTTCTCAACGAAATATCGACACCTCTCTACACGTCCAAGGATGGTCTTGGCGCAAGTGTTGTTTCATCCTTTAAAGGCACAGAATTGTATTTGACTAGTCATGATGAGACGATTAGAGTCAATTTTAAAGGCGACTTCGCCTGCCCTGCTATTTTCCATAATCTCTATCTCCTTTGATGAGGAAGCCATACGATGATGCATGGTACTGTCCTCTCGCTACTTAAGACGCTTGCGTTGATTTCATGCGCAATCGGCTTACTTTCGTCTATAGAGAGCGCCAATGCAGGTGCCAAACAAACCTTGCGCTTCACCCATATTAACAAAGAGCAAGGCTTGCAAGATGGATCGGTGCCTGCAATTTACCAAGACAAACAGGGATTAATGTGGTTAGGCACAGCATCAGGCTTGGTCCGTTACGACGGTCGCCATATGCGACGCTGGGGTGCAGATCCCGAAGATCCACGTAGCCTCAGCAATCCTTTGGTCACTGCGTTGCAAGAAGGAAAACAAGATGAACTTTGGATTGGCACTTCTGCAGGCCTCGATAGGCTCAACTTACAAACCGAGCAAATTGAGCGCATTGCCATGCCAAGTTCAATGTCCTTGCAACAAAGAAGGATCTGGGCACTCGCTCCTAATATCGATGAGAAAATTTGGATCGCCTCACAATTTACACTATTACGATTTGATCCTAAAGGCGCGCCCGATCAGCAATTCTCAACTATTCCCTTAGAAGGTGAAAAAGGTGCACTAATCCGCTCCCTCATTAGCGACCAGGCGGGAGGCGCTTGGGCAGCTGTTGGAAGCAAGATTTCTCACGTCAACGCAACAGGTCAAGTCGTGCAAACCTTTGACGCTGCTTCGGTTGCACCAAATTCGCCTAAGGTCAATTTTTCAGTACGCAGTATGACTTTGGACCATCAGGGAAAACTTTGGATAGGAATGCATGGTGGGGTACAAGTATGGGATGTTTCGAATCAAAAGCCTACACCAGATCCAATCACCGAGCGCTTAAATTTGAAAGTAGCGCGTGTCTTCGCCATGTTTATGGACGAAGAAAAATCAATTTGGATAGGATATGGCGACGGACACGCATTAGTTCGAGTAAAGCGTTTGCCCTCAGAAGAAGTAGAAATTTTTCGTAACTATCCCGCTCTACCTTCAAGTCTTGGCGGTAATTCAATTGCCTCGATATTTCAAGATCGTGCAGGCACATTGTGGGTAGGCACTTGGGGGATGGGTGTAAGTCTTGTCGATTTACGAAAAAAGGGATTTACCAGTTACACCCACCTTGCAGAAGAAGAAAAAAGCCTCAGCAATAATAGTGTGCTCGCCTTAAGCGTCGAAGACCATGAAAAAGTCTGGGTTGGCACCTATGGAGGTGGGCTCAATTTCCTGAATCTAAAAACCGGAGATGCCGAGCACATCTCTAATTCACTGACTGGTTCGCCTAGTATTAAAGCGCTGCTGCGCAGCTCACATCAAGAAATGTGGATAGGTGGAGACGATGGTCTCAAAGTCTTTAATCTTCACACCAAGAAACTTCGCACGATATCCTTGGTTTTAGATACACCAGGTGCCGGATCAATCAGTTCTCTAATTCGCGATCACAATGGAGATGTATGGGCAGGTAGCGCGGCGGGTTTATATCGTATCAATCCTCAATTTGAACTCAAAACTTACAAGGCAAATGCCAGCGTAGCAGGATCACTCACTCATGACACGGTTGATTGCCTACTCGAAGACAAAGAACATAATCTCTGGATAGGCAGCAAAGGTGGCTTACAACGTTGGGATCATAAGACCCAAAGTTTTAGTCAAGCCGTCAAACCATCTGCTACCCTAAAAAATCCTGCCGGCCTATCAATCTACGGATTACATCAAGACGACAAAGATAGGATCTGGGTTGGCACATCAGTCGGTTTATTTCAGTTGATACGCAATAACGATCAATGGCAACTACATTCTTGGAGAAACGTTAAAGGCATGCCTGAAGGCTGGGTAATTACGATACAACACGACGATCAAGGTGACTTGTGGTTGGGCGGTGAACAAGGCCTAATCCATCTCAAACTCAATCAAAACCAAGCACGACTCTACACCAACGATGACGGCCCCATCGACGGCAGTTTTAGCTTCGGTGCAATTGCAAAACTAAGCGATGGACGATTGTTATTCGGGGTCGATGGCCTGCTCGCTTTTAATCCTAGAGAACTCAAAGACAATGACACACCAGTACAGGTAGATCGGAAGAGCGTCGTGTAGGGAAAGAGTGTCT
>CALKVB010000079.1 GCA_937996605.1 uncultured Oxalobacteraceae bacterium
GCCAAAAAATCAGCAGCAAAACCAGAGTGCGACGCAAGATTAATTTTACTGTTGTACTCTGTCACCAAGGCCTGCTGCCGCTCTTTCGCTTGTTGTATTTGTTGTTGCAAATGTTGGTGCAACAGCGAAGCAGCGGCGTGTTCCTGTTGTTTCAGCTGTTGCCATTCATTGATGCGATAAACGATCGCCGCATCAGCAGCGCTACACATCGATTTAGCAGCGTCACGTTTCTGTTCGAGCAAGGTAATGCGCCGGTCTAGATCAAGATCGGCACCTGCGTTTTCTCGTAACAGTCGCAAGGGCTTAATCTGACGCGATAGCTTCTCATTTTCAATTTGAAACCTTCCCCAACAGAGTTTAGCTTTCTGTCTAAAACTCGATATATCGGGTGGATCTCTCGACACTTCGTTTTCCAGCTTTTGTAGAACCAGCTGTTGCAGTACTTGTTCTTGTCGCAAACCTGGAAGATTCGAAATCAGTTCTGTATTTGCCTTCGCACTGAGCATACGTTGCTGACTAATCTCACCGACCTTCACGTCAATTTCTGCGCGATTACTCTCGACAAAAAAGGGATACACCATCACGCTCGCTGACATGACAGCCAAGCCTGCGCGCCAACTTAGACCGAAAGCCTTCTTCCAAAGTGCATCATCACTCCGAATACTTATCAAGATCTGCCGTTCTAAACTCCACTGAAACAGGCCCCACACAAGACCAGCGATCGCTGCCCCCAAAGTCGACATTTGACTCATGCTTGCCAGCATATGCCCCATACCGTAGCCTGAAAATACCGCAAAGAAAACGACGAGGCTGCCAAGCCCATAGTATTTTTGACGGCCTCTGTAAAATTGATATGCTCCGCTTTCGTCGCGCGCTTCTAATAACTCATAATCGATTGCTGCCGAGAGCGCAAAGAGTTTCTTTAAAGAGCGATGAATCACATTCCAAAGGTGTGACCACCAATCGCGAGATGAAATCTGCTCCTCGACCGCGAGATGAACGCGGCCGTCACCACCATAGAACTTCGTCATGGCACGCTCACATATTACGGAACAAGACCATAAAGGGCTGACTTACGCTAAGCGTTTCCGGACGCGTCTTAAGCCTTACAATGCCTTTGCCTCCATCATCCCGGGCTACCGAGGCAATGGCCTTTAAATTGACAATCGTTGAACGATGAATTTGTTTGAACATATTTGGGTCAAGCAAATCCAAGAGCTCGCGAATAGGCTTACGTAACAACGATTCACCTTCAGCTGTCATCACCACTGTGTATTTATTATCTGCCTTAAAATAGGCTACGTCTTCTACCATAATAAGCTTGGTTTCGGTCCCTGAGCTCGCCGTAAGCCACACCAGATTTTCACGCCGATGCGTCGCACCGAGCACTCCTTCAATAGCACCACCGCCTAACTTACCCAACAAATCCGCGACAACCTCAAGAGCTTGCTGACCATTATTGACCAGCATATTCGATCGTGTTTGTCGTTCTTGCAGACGCAAAACAGTGGCTGCGAGACGATCATAAGAGACTGGCTTTAGCAAGTAATCGATCGCACCTTTTTCAAAGGCGTCAATCGCATATTGATCGTAGGCGGTAACAAATACGATTTGTGTATGAGGACTAGCCTGTCGCATGGCCGTCGCGATCTCGATACCACTCATTCCCGGCATACGGATATCGAGAAATGCAACCTGGGGCTGATGTTCGATGATCTCTTCTAAGGCACTTGCGCCGTCATCGCAAGCGGCCACTATCTCCAATTCGGGCCATGCCTGTTGCAGTTGTTCGAGTAAGGCCTCCCGCAACAAACTCTCATCTTCGGCGACGACACACTTAAACATCGCTGTCTCCCTGTAAAAAAGTGGTTGGTACGGAGATGGTAGCGGCAACGCCAGTCGGAAAATTCGCCACAATGGTGAAGTGTGCGGTGTTTCCATATGCCAGTCTTAGACGTTCTCGCACGTTACGTAGCCCAATACCGGTGCCGGCACTTTCCGCACTAAAGCCACGACCATCGTCTGCCACCGTGACAGCCACCATATTTTCATGCGCCCGTGCCAAAATCCAAATCGTACCCCCACCGCTCTTAGGCTCAAGTCCATGTTTGATTGCATTCTCAACCAAGGTTTGCAACATCATTCCAGGAAACAGCACGGACTTCAAATAATCAGGCACCTCGATCTGTAAATGTAGACGACTACCCATACGAATTTTCATAATATCGAGGTAGGAACGTGTTCTCTCAAGCTCTTCACCAATAGTGGATAAAGAGTCTTCAGTTCTAGGTAACGAATGGCGTAAATAGGTGATCAAGTTTCCTAACATTTCATCGGCTTTTGCTGGATCAGAACGCGTCAACAATTGAGCGCTAGCCAGTGTGTTATAGAGAAAATGTGGTTCAACTTGTGCGTGCAGTAAGTTTAGCTTGGCCACGGTTAATTCCTTTTCCGTGATCGTCTGTTTCACCTCTGCCTTTTCTTGTCTTCTTTCGTCACCGATACGACGAGAAATCGCTCGACTAAGGGCGTCGGCATTTTCGAGATTTGTGCCATTATCGACGATATACCAATCGACCCATGCTGGACGATCCGGCTCGCAAATTATCGTCACACTGCAGGTTTCTATACCCGGTGAAATGGTCACCAGTATTTGATTCCCGTCATTTTTTAAGAAGTCGAAAATACCACGTTGGGTAGCAAT
>CALKVB010000080.1 GCA_937996605.1 uncultured Oxalobacteraceae bacterium
CAAGGTGACTGGAGTTCAGACGTGTGCTCTTCCGATCTGCAGTACGTGTTTGAAATGAATGTCGCTATAGCGTGGACTCATGCTGCTAATGCGTTGATGGTCGCCGCCAATATCGCGACAAATTTCCGCACGAATCACGCCTTCCATTTCTTCACGCGCAGCATCAAAGCCAGGCTCTAAGCCTACTTGATACGCCTCAACCGTAAAACCAGAGACATAGTCATCGCGATAAGCTTGCAACTTGTCTAAGCGCCAAGGCGCTAACTTTGCGGCGTATTCTGCTGGTAAGGTACGCGAGCCTAAAACAAGCACGTCGTCGAAGTCGACATGGACTTGCCCCGAGGCGGGATACCAAACGGTGCGGGTCACATTACGAGTTTTGGTTTCACCGTTCTCGGTATAAGTCTCGGTCTCAGTGTAATCAACACCGCGCTCACCGTAGTAAGGGGTGTCACTGGCAGCATCATACGTCCAGTAGGGAGTGTATATGCCCTTTAAGCCGCGCTCGGCTCGGTAGACTTGTTTCAAAGCGTTGGGGGCAAACCATAGGCCTCCTATCCAATCTGTGAACTTCTGCCGAGCCTCGCCCTCTTTAATGTCAAACGCTGCAATTGCTTTAGGCTGAATTATGCGCTGCAAATAGGCTTCTGCAGCTATTAAGGGGGCGGCACAAAATGGACATCGATCTGACACGATATTCGCCGCAAATTGTGACTGTGCACCACAAGCTTTACATTTGACTGTTTGCGCTGATAGGCTGGGCTCGTTACCCGCTTTCTCAGCTAAATAAGCTGCGTAATCTAACTCTTCGACCGCTGCAGCAGTCGCTTCAACATCGACCTCGATTGCATTTTGGTGACCGCAATAGGGGCACTTTAAGGCTGACTGTCCAGGTGCAAATTCAAGTTTGGCACCGCATTGGGTACACGGGAAAGTTTTGGTACTCACCGACTATCCTGATTCAAAAGAGAACAAAAAGGGCCATACACCATAGACGCAGGGCTGATTTGAATCACATGCGTAATTGGCGTACGGCTCAAATTAAGTGAAGTTTAGGCTTGCGGTGGCAATGGTGGTGGCGTGTTGGCAAACAAGCCCGCCAGATCTGCTTGATCTGCTGCGGCTGCCCACGCTGCCATGCCTTGACGCCAGACTAAGCTGTCGCGACGCAAGGTGCCGCCAGCGACTTGCGCTTGCAAACCGGCCATATCAAATGGCCCTGTTTGTGTACCTTGGTGGGCGACGAAGTAGGCGACTGCTCCCAGTAAGGGTGGCGGCATCGCACCCGCCGCAGTTGCTTGCGCGGTTGTTTGCATAGTTGCTGGCGCTGCTTGATTTTGGAACAAATTGCCCATCCCTTGGCTCAGCATCGAGCCCACACCAACGCCCATCATGCCGCCAGCCATACCTTGATTTTGTGCCGCATCGCGCAGTGCTTGGGCGCCTTGATATTGGGCGAACTGATTCATATTGCCAATCACACGCATTGCCCCTTGTTGATCAATCGCGCGTTCAACTTCTTCTGGCAAGCCTATATCTTGTACCTGCACTTCACACAGCTCTAGACCATATTGTGTAAAGTCAGCAGCGATACGTTCTCGTATGCGATCACCAACTACACTCACTTTGCTTTCGAGATCGATGACAGGCACGCCGATTTCTGGCATCACTTCTTTAATACGCAGGCCGATTTTGCCACGCAGATTTTCCTCGATGTCGTCTGTGGTGAAGTCGGCCTTGGTACCGACTAATTCGATCAAGACCGTTTTCGCATCTTGAATACGCAAAGTGTAAATACCGAATGCCGTCACACGCACCACGCCGAACTCAGGGTCGCGCATGGTTGCCGGGCCAGCGGTGCCCCACTTCAGATTGGTAAAACGTGTGGTGTTGAAGAAATAAACTTCGGCTTTGAAAGGACTATCGAAGCCATATTTCCAGCCTTTCAGAGTACTGAGGATGGGCATGTTTTGCGTGGTCAACTCATGCATACCCGGTTGAAACACGTCTGCAATTTGGCCTTTGCCTAGTTGGCCTTCATTGACCACAACTGCCACTTGGCCTTCGCGCACGGTGAGCTTAGCGCCCATTTTGATTTCGTTTTGATAGCGTTCAAAACGATGCACCATGATGTTAGGACTATCATCTAACCATTCGATGATGTCGATAAACTCGTGCTTTAACTTATCCCAAATACCCATGCCATGCTCCTCGAAACTGTGAAGAAAGTCGACACGTGAACCAAGCAGAGCTTAGCTCACGCAGATTGGCGTCCAGTATTGCCGAATATAGGCATTTGTACAAGAGGAATTCGGCAAGAGGAATTCGGCAAGGGAAATGCAGTAGTGAAGTCCGAGGGAGGAACTCGACTGTGCGCAATCAATCAGTCAATCAATCTAAGAAGTCAGCATATTCTTTGTGAATATAGCCTTTAAGATTAACCCATGGCAATTGTGCTTGCGTATTGGCAGCAACTTTAACTTCTACGCTTTGATAAAAAGTACCTGCGCGATCACCACTTTCCACCATCAATGGAATTTGTTTCTGCGCATGCCATAACACCTTTTGAAAGATGCCATTTTTTTCACGCTCATACCAAACTGCGCCATCCACGTTAGACTGCTTAGCGCTCTGCTTCATGTTCTTTAATAGTGCTGGATCTATCAAGTAATAGTTATTCGCCCATGAGCCATCAAAATTCACATTATTGAATTCCGACGGTGGCACACTCACTGTCATTTTCTCGGTTCTATCGATGAACTCAATGCGTAGCTTACCGTTTTCTAACTGCACATGACGAGGAATCAGGACCGGGTTGAAATGCTGATGTTCAGTCAGTTTTTCACTCGATTTTTCGGCGCCATGCTTGTGAGCAATTTTCTTTAGCTCGGCAGCATGGCTAGTCTTTAACATCGATTGCGGCACAATACGTTCCAGCCAAACATGACCAGCACGGCGTAACATTTTATCTTGATAACGCGCTTCGCGACTTACGCCTTCGGCAGTCAAGACTTTACTGTAATAGCTGATCTGTAGATCCAAATCAGGCGCTGCTGTTGATGTTTGGGCAAAACTCGCAGACGAACATAAACCAGCTGCCAACATGAGTGGGACCAAAGCACCACCAGAAAACCATTTCACATACTTTTGCATCATCGACTCACTACAAAAAAGCCCGATGCAATGCCTGGCATCACATCGGGACAAAGACGAACAAGAACAAGAAACTAAGTTAAGCTAAATTAAGCTAAGTTGAGCTTTAGAAACCAAACGCCGTTTTCAAAAGACTGAACACTTTAGTGTTATCAATCGTGCCTTTAAACAGTTTCGCATTTACGCCAGTGGCAAATAATTTCACATCACCACCACCGTGCGTTTCACTCGACAAACGCACACCCGTTTCTTGCAGATAGTTGTCAGCCAATACGGTTGCGCTATCTAAGTTGGCGCGGCGGTCTGGACGATTTGGGCCGTTACCAAACACCAAGGTCGTGTAGGTATTGCCGTCAGCGTCTTTGGTCGGCTGGCCTGTTTTGTAATCACGGTTAATATCCAAAATCGAATTACCTTTTTTACCGTAACCGTTGAATGCCAAAGTATGGTCATGATCCGCTGTTACCACGATCAAGGTATTTGCCAGTGTTGGGTCAGTTAATTTCGCTTTATCCAATGCAGCCTTAATCGCATCATCAAAAGCGATCGTATCTGCTAAAGCGCGTTTCGCGTTGGTGCCATGTAGAGCATGATCAATACGACCACCTTCTACCATCAAGAAATAGCCATTGCTGTTTTGTGACAACAAGTCCATCGCTTTGACCGTCATTTCAGCCAAGCTCGGTTGATTTGCGCCTTCGCCAACTGGTGGATTCGCTGTGCGATCCAATTCGTATTCCAGATGACTCTTGCTGCTGAACAAACCGATGAATTTCTTACCATTTGGCGCGGCTGTCATCTCGGCTCTAGTCGCAGCCACGGTATAACCTTTGGCTGCTAATTCCGCTAGCAAATCACGGCCATCGGCGCGACCTGTTTTGTTGCTAGTTGCGTTGAACGGCGTGAAGTGATTACGCCCGCCCCCCATCAACACATCGACACCATCAGCCAAGGCCGCGTTGTACCCTGTACCACCAGGAACCGCTTGAGCTGCGATATGGTATTGCGCATTACGATTACAGATATGGGAATATGTTGCTGCTGGCGTTGCATGCGTTAATTCCGTTGTGGTGATCGCTCCAACCGCTTTACCTTTTGCCTTAGCCAATTCCAAGATCGTCGGCACAGATGTGCCATTACCTGTGGCGGCACAGTTATTTACGCCGAGATTACCATTCGCATCTTTGCCTGGTGGTGTCGCTACTGTTTCTGGTGACATCGACAGCACTTCGTTATTCATTTTGACGCCCGTCATATACGCTGCCATCGAAGGTGCGCTGTCTGTGGTTTGTGCGTCATTAGAGAAAGTTTTGATACGTGCGGTACGTTCTAATTTATCCATCGTCAAGCTACCGTCTTCACCGTACTTATAAATACGAGAAGCAGTAATCGTCGATGGCCCCATGCCATCACCGAGGAAGAAGATTACGTTTTTCGCAGTACTCTGCGCGGATGCCACTTGCGCGAAGCTCAGTGCCAGCAGTGTGGCGATCATATGTCGTTTCATTTTGTATTCCGTGTAAAGAGTTGGTTCAAAGTGAGAGAGTCAAATGCTTGCGGATTACAAACCCACAGCCGCTTTCACTAAGGTATAAACTTTGGTGTTATCAATCGTGCCCATGAAGGTGTCTGCCCCCTTACCAATCGCACCGAGGAAGACATCGGTGCCGCCATGTGTTTCACTACCCGCTGCGACGCGAACCACTGCTTCTTGGTGATAGGTATTTGCACTCGTCGCGGTTTCGTCGAAACCGACCAAAGTAGAACGTGGACCTTGCGTGCGGTTCTCACCATTACCAAAACCGATGATGGAATAAGGCATGCCGTCCATATCTTTATCAGGAACACCCGTCACATAGTTTTTTACGACACCCAAAACACCAGGATTTGTCGCCGAAGTTTTGCCAGTACGTTTGGCATAGCCATTCAAGACCAAAGTGTGGTCATGATCTGCTGTGACCACGATCAAAGTATTTTTCAACTCTGGATCCGCCACTTTAGCTTTAGCGATAGCAGCTTTGATGGCGTTATCGAATGCCACCATATCGTGCAAGGCTTTTTTTGCTGTAGTTTCATGCAAAGCGTGATCAATACGGCCACCTTCGACCATCAAGAAATAACCCTTGGAATTCTTACCTAACACATCCATCGCCTTGGTCGTCATTTCCGCCAAGCTAGGTTCCTTTGCTGGGTCACGGTCGAGGTCATAATTCATATGGCTTGAGGTGAACAAACCAAATAAACGATCTGTTTTTGTGCCATCTATCGCTGCCAACTCTGCTTGCGTGCTGGCATAAGCGTAGTTCTTCGCTTTCATTTCAGCGACTAAATCACGGCCATCGGCGCGCTTACCACCGTCTTTAAATGGTGTAAAGAATTGCTTACCGCCACCGAGTAAAACGTCGAGGCCCGTGGTTCCTAAAGCGTTGTTATAACCGGCGCCGCCCGGCACTACCGCTGCAGCAATATCGTTTTCCAAGTCGCGATGACAGATATGAGCGTAAGTTGCAGCAGGCGTTGCGTGAGTTACACGCGTGGTTGTCACAACACCAGTCGACAAACCTTTGGCTTTAGCCGCTTCCAACAAAGTAGGAACAGCGGTGCCATTACTTGTGCCGCAGTTATTGGCGAGTTTGTTACCGTTAGCATCCACGCCAGGATCTTTTGCGATCGTGTCCGCAGACATAGAGATTACTTCATTATTCATTTTGACGCCGGTCATGTAGGCTGCCATTGATGGCGCACTATCGGTCACTTGGGCGTCATTTGAAAAGGTTTTTACAAATGCTGTTTCTGGCAAGGTATCAACCGTTAACTCACCATCTTCACCGACAGCATAAATGCGCGCCGCGGTCATGGTCGTCATGCCCATGCCATCACCTAAGAAGAAAATCACATTTTTAGGTGCTTCAGCCACTGGCGTCACAGGGACTGGATCGGCTGCTTTATCACTCTTGCCGCAGGCAGCAAGCGCCAAACTCACGGCAGCGGTCACAGCTGCCAACACAAGCTTATTTGATTTCATTTGTTTCATTCCTAGTGGACTAAAAACCGAGAATGTAACAACACCGTGTGACACAAATATGACGCTCACATGGCGCACATAAAATTAGAGTGAATGATCTAAATGCTAGATACCACCTCTATTTTTTGCTATTCGCGCGCGATCTTCTGTGATTATCAGAATAGAGAGTGAAATGACAATACCGCACAGCAACGTGGAAATAGCGCGACACTGCATGTCGCATACCACTCATGATATTTTGTTTGCATTGCTGAAAAAACATCGATGTGTTATGTTTCACGTTGCCAATAAAACATATACAGAAAACATCATGGCAGGCTGCCGAAATGACATAGATCATAGGCACTAAACTCATCTTACATTTCAATAAAAAAATGAGACAAACCAATAGTACGGCCCGGGGGGGGTCTATTAACGAAAGGATAGGTCACGTCTATAGTTCGTTGTCTAAGTCACATAAAAAGACAGCCGACTATGTCGTTGCCAATGCCTTTCGCGCCGCAACTATGTCCATCGACGAACTTGCCCACGCGGTAGGGATTTCGAATGCAACTGCAAATCGCTTTGCTCGCGCACTAGGTTTCGATGGTTATCCACAATTTCGCGCGGAGCTAGTTCACGGATTTGAATCAATGATGGCACCAGCCGAAAAGATACAATTTGCGGCCGATCGTCCAATCACGTGTGCAGATATTTTTGCTCGATGTCTTGAGGAGGACATCAGCAATTTAGAAGCCACACGACGCATCATGAATCCAGACAATTGTGAACGGGCTGTACGCTTGATTCTCAATGCAGAGCGCATCTTCATTATCGGTTATGGTGCCAGCTCGTTTCTCGGTGGTTTAATGGGGCATTCACTTGCTCCTTACTGCAAGAGCGTGCACTACAACTTGGGGTCGGGCGGCGCTGGACATATCGCCAGCCAACTCTTTAACTATAGTGAGAATGACTTGGTGATTGGGATTTCTTTCCCCCAATACGCCACCGATACCATCACATTGTTAAAGCAAGTGCGAGACAATCGCGTACCAATCATTGCATTAACTGATGCACCAAGTTCGCCGATTGCCCAGCTCGCCAACCTGACTTTATATGGTCAAACCCAAAGTAGCAGCTCTGCTAGTTCAGACGGTGCTGCTTTGTGTTTAATTGAAGCCTTGTGTAATGCAGTGGCTTACCAAACTAAACAAGTCAAAGAAGCACTTTCTGGCATCGATGAATTTGTAATGCCGTGGTTACACCACAGTAATGGGCATGCCAATCGTCGTTAGTGATTGGCTCACTGCAATTTGAGATTTCTCTGCATCTAATTGCGCAGAGAAATCTTGGTGTCTCTGCAAAAGTCTTGATGTAAATCAGTGAAGCCAATTTGGTTTGGCTTATGATCGTGGTCAACACTTTTTAATTAAGGAGACCCCATGCAAGTCGAACATCATCCATTATCCGTCGAATTCCCAGAATTTAAAGAAAAGATCCATGCATTGAAAATGACCAATGCCCACTTCTCAAAATTATTCGAGGAATATCACGATGCCGATAAGGCGATCAATCGCGCTGAGAATGGCGTTGAACACTTGGCCGATGCAGGGTTAGAAAATTTGAAGAAAATTCGTATCACTTTAAAAGATCAGATTTTCCAGATTCTACAAACCGCTAGTGCTTAATTCGCCTCTCGTGCGATCTGGCAAAGCAAAAACAAAAAAGCGAACCTCAGTTCGCTTTTTTGTTTTGTGCATCAGGTACACTGGTCGCTACGTTTGTCGCCTATCTCGGAACACTGATTTGTCTTGATAAAATTCTGTATTTTGTCCCGCGCTCCAAGTCGGCACCCCGAGTACCGGCAATGGTGTGTAATCGTTAGTCGTGAGATCATGTCGTTGCAACTGTGAACTAACAGACGCGTCAATCCATGCACTTTGCTGTTCAGAACTCAAAGCAAAATAATCAGCTTCGACCCACACTACCCAGCTATGTGCAGTAATACCTTTATAGGGTTGCACCAACTTTTCCATCAAAGCATGGCCAAAACTCCAGACCTGTACCTTTGAGCCGAAAAGTTGAGCACTATTGTGCAGCGCTGCTAGCCATTGATGCTGCTGCAATTGTGCTAGCAACTGCCTACCCTGCGCTGAATCTTCAATTACCAACAATGCTGCATTTTCATCGAAAATCGTGGCCGCATCACGTGCCGGTCCGCGAGATTTTCCTATCCCGAGTGTAGCGATTTGTGCCGCTTGTAAAGCATTCAGTTGGCGCTTGATTTGTGGAAAACTAAGCCACACCAAAGCATTAAAAAAATCGTGCAGATTTTCGCGTGTGGGCACTTTTCCAGTAGCGCTAATATGGGCCTCGTAGGCGACGCCTTCCGGTAACTCTTCTTGTGTAATAAAACGCAAAGGCAGCCCTCGATGATTGCACAAGCCACGCTGCTTCGCCTCAGCGTTCAAAGCCTCGCGCCAATTCCCATGCGCCAATACGCTTTGAGCTGCTGCCAACACAGCGCCATACCATGGACGAGACCAATCGATGCCGCTATAAAAATGCGATTGCTCAGATGTCTGCATACTTTTCAGCTCAACGCAATCGAACTCAAGCGGTCACTTTCCACGACATTTGTTCGCCCGCATTCAAAGGCACTAAGCTGCCATCCAGATACGCTAATTCATTCGGCAATTGCCAAGTTTCGCGCTTTACTGTCAAGCTTGAGGTATTACGTGGTAAGCGATAAAAATCTGGGCCATTGAAGCTTGCAAATGCCTCTAGTCTATCTAATGCCCCTACTTGATCAAATGCTTGTGCATACAATTCCATCGCATGCAAAGCGGTGTAACAACCAGCACAACCACAGGCGTGCTCTTTGACCCCTTTGGCGTGCGGTGCGGAATCGGTACCAAGGAAGAATCGTGCGTTACCCGAAGTAGCGGCTTTAACTAAAGCCTGGCGATGGGTTTCGCGTTTCAACACCGGCAAACAATAGTAATGGGGGCGAATACCGCCTTTGAAAATTTCATTGCGGTTATACAGCAAATGATGCGCGGTAATCGTTGCCGCAATTGGACCCTCTGCCTCTGCCACATATGCCGCAGCATCTGCCGTGGTGATATGTTCGAACACAACACGTAGTTCTGGCATATCGGCACGTAAGGGCTTCATCACCGTGTCGATAAATACTGCTTCGCGATCAAACAAATCAATCTCAGGACTGGTGACTTCGCCATGCACCAAGAACGGCATACCAACTTCTTGCATGGCCTCTAAAG
This sequence comes from uncultured Oxalobacteraceae bacterium, assembly GCA_937996605.1. Classification (GTDB taxonomy): domain Bacteria; phylum Pseudomonadota; class Gammaproteobacteria; order Burkholderiales; family Burkholderiaceae_D; genus Undibacterium. Next base: position 9,442 of record CALKVB010000080.1, read on the forward strand.
TCTTGTAGCATTTACGTATGTCTGTCACACCTGCATCAGAATTCGTAGTCGCACCTGCTGGATACAATTTCACTGCATGAATAAAGCCACTGTCTTTAGCACGACGGATTTCTTCCGGAGGCGTGTTATCTGTGAGGTACAAAGTCATCAAAGGTTCAAACTGCATACCCTCAGGTAGCGCAGCCAAGATTCGTTGACGATAAGCAGCTGCTTGTTCAGTGGTGGTAACCGGTGGCTTTAGATTCGGCATCACAATCGCTCTCGCGAATTGGGCGGCCGTGTGTGGCAATACTGTTTTCAGCGCATCGCCATCACGCAGGTGAAGATGCCAGTCGTCTGGGCGGGTAATGGTGAGTGTTTGAATACTGGCTGTCATGATAGCTCGCTAAAAAAAATGGCGCTGCGGAACACATACCGCAGGCAAATGAAGACGAAACCCGTATTTTACCGTTTTTACTGCTAAAAGCCTTGTTTTGCCACAGAAAGCGGCGGAATCAGCAGAAAAACCGAGGCGCGCAAAGCACCACAGAATTAATACAAAACTTTATCGGAAGGCACGCGCATACTGTCGCGCAGCAAAAAACTCATCGCCAAATTCAGCTTGCCGCGCCCCTCTGGCAAGGCTTGCATAAACCACTTATCGTAGATTTTGCTGAGCTCAGCATCCAGCATCAGACGTGCGATTTCTTTATCCACGATGTTTTTCAATACGAGATTTTCTTTCGCTAGCATGATGGCCTGTGCTTCGATGGCAATACTATCGCCCATGAGCTTCCAAGTATCAGGTGCTGCACTCGCTGATCTTAATGAAGCGAGTGTAATTTCATCCGCGACCAGTGCGTCGGCTTGTCCCGCTTCCAACAGCCGCAACGCGTCACGTGTGTTTGGCGCTTCTGACAGACTGACTTCTTTGAAATTGACACGATTTGAATCACGCATGGCCACCGTTGCAGTCGATCCTCGCACAACCAAAACTCGTTGACCTTTCAAGTCACCCCAGTTTTTGAGCGGCGAATCTTGGCGTACCATAAACCGTGTCGAATTGAAAAAATAAGGAATGGAAAAGTTGACGACCTTCCGGCGTTCGGCGGTACTGGCAGTGGCGCCACATTCGAGATCTGCACGGCCCTCGCTAATCGCCGACAAACGGCTCGCACTATTTACCAACAAATAACTCACACTTAATTGCGGCAGCTTCAGTTCGCGCTTAATGCGATCCACTACTTTGGCGCAAAGGTCTAACGCGTACCCTATAGGCTTACCCGAATCAGAAAGGTAAGACAAAGGCAACACTGCTTCGCGATGCGCGATGACAATAGTTTTCGTTTCTTTGATACGGCTTACGCTATCCGCGGAAGCGTTTACGCAGAGGCAGGATAAAACAAGGAGGCAAAGCAACTTCAGCACGACATTCCTCTACATAAAAAGTTTGCAGAGGCATTTTACACGGCTTGGGGAAATTGTTTTTGGGGAGAGACTTTCGTGAGCAAATGCCCACTGGCTACAGCAAGTAAAGCCACTGGACTCCTGCCTACGCCGGAGTGACGACAAAGACATCACAGATATGGATTGAATTCGAACAGAGAGAAATTCGTTCAACGGAATGCTGTGCTAGGCCGCATTTACAACTGAGCCACAGCAATACACGAGTATTGCGAGGACAAGCAACAACGCACAGCGCCCAAGAATCGGATTTACATTGAACCAAGAGAAGTTCGATTCTCGGGATGCAGTTCAAGGAGCAAAGCACAGCAATATGTCAATATTGCGCGCATTTGCGACGCCGAAATGCGCCCGAAAATCGGATTTATCGCAGTGCTCAATTATGGGTAGAGGCCCCTTACTTCGCGCGCTTGCAACACCCGTGTACACGCAATAATAAACGCCGCAGTACGCAAAGACACATTCTTATCTTCAGTCACTTGCCATACAGAGTGGAAAGCTTCTTTCATGATGCGCGTTAAGCGATTGTTGATTTCGTCTTCTGTCCAGAAATAGCTAGAGAAATCTTGTACCCATTCGAAGTAAGAAACTGTCACGCCACCTGCGTTGGCGATAACGTCTGGCACTACCAACACACCACGGTCACGCAAGATATCGTCGGCTTCTGGCGTAGTTGGGCCGTTCGCACCTTCCAAAATAATTTTTGCGGTGATGTGATTTGCATTTGCTTCCGTGATTTGCTGTTCCAAGGCGGCTGGAATCAAAATGTCGCACTGGACTTTCCAGAACTCTTCGTTCGGCAATACTGCTTCTGCGCCTGGGAAACCAGCAACGCTACCATTATTGGCGACGTGATCGAGTAACTTCGGTACATCTAATCCATTAGAGTGGAAAATCGTTCCGCCGTGATCTTGCACCGCTACGATTTTTGAACCAGCTTCAGCGAACAAACGCGCAGCGATACCACCGACGTTACCAAAACCTTGTACCGCAATTTTTGCACCAGCGATCGTCACACCTTTTTTCGCAGCAGCTTCGCAGCCCACCACGTACACGCCACGACCTGTCGCTTCACGACGGCCCAAGCTACCGCCCAAAGAAATTGGCTTACCTGTTACCACACCAGTCGCGGTACGACCTTCGTTCATGGAGTAGGTATCCATCATCCATGCCATGGTTTGTTCATTGGTATTGACGTCTGGTGCTGGGATATCTTTGTCTGGGCCGATGATGATGCCGATCTCAGATGTGTAACGACGGGTCATGCGCATCAATTCGCCGCGAGACAAAGTCTTAGGATCAACGCGAATACCACCTTTTGCACCACCGTAAGGAACGTTGACTGCGGAGTTTTTAATCGTCATCCAAGCAGACAAAGCCATCACTTCAGACAAAGTCACGTCTTGGTGGAAACGCACACCGCCTTTACCTGGACCACGTGAAGTGTTGTGTTGTACACGATAACCTTCGAAGTGAGCGATAGTGCCGTCATCACGTTCGATAGGCACGTCAACGATCAAAATACGCTTTGGACGCTTCAATGTTTCTACCCAACGTGACAAGCTGCCGAGGTAAGGCGTCACCCGGTCGATTTGTTCCAGGTACACATTCCATGGGCCCGTTGCATGTGGGGTAAGGTAGGACGGGATTTGGTGATTACTAGACATGATCAGTCTCGCTTCTTTCTTTTCAAGAGGTTTCTTGGTGAATGATTTCTTTTTTGAGATGCCTTGTTGTTCTTTGGTCTTGAACGCTGCAAGCTCTCTTTATCAATTTCGTTTTCGCTAGACTGTGTAATACCCACGATCCAACAAAAGGCAGCGCATCTTAAGGCAAGTGGTATCGACGCCTCCAATGCTTTGTTTGCATTTATCTATGCGCAAAATGCATAACCATAAAAATTAGGCCTAACTGCGCTGGGAAGCGATGGCAAAAAAGCAGAGCGGTGGGAGTAGCAATCTAGGTCGAGATTTGGTAGCGCAACAAAAATACTTGATTGGTATCAAACCTCAGCAAATTATGCCAAGGCATTTCAAGTCTATTTTCAAGTGCTAGGATCAAAAAAAGCGCCTGAGTTAGAAAAACTCAAGCGCTTCTACATGATCTTAATCGAACAAGCTTAAACGAATTAGATTCAGACGATTAGAGTCAAAGAAGTCGAGTCGAAGAGCTAGATTCAAACCATACGCTAGGGTTGCGGCGGCATAGAAGAATGTGAAACGGTTGACTCGGTCGGATTAGATAACAAAGCCCACAAAGAATAGGCGCCCACTAAAGTACCGAAAGGAAATCCGAACAAGAAAAAAATATTGCTAATGATGAGCCAAATTCGTGCACCTGATGAACCACGCAAATATAAAATACCGGCCACAATATCAGCGATTGCAAAAAAGCCGACAAAAAAGAAAATGAAAGTTCCAAGAATTGCAAAAATCCCTGTGGCAGTGGCATCATTCGCGATTGTGGCGACACCACCGAGAAATAAAAACACGACTAACATCACGAGCAAACTAATTCCGCCTGAGACAATTGCAAGCCATGCTGCAATTTGTTTGTGTATGTTCATATTAATTTCCTTTATTTAAATAGTTTTTCTAGTATCGATTTCGATCAATTTCAATTTTCAGTTCACTTGCATCCGGCTCAAACGATACACCGGCCACGAAAACCTCTGACGGCATAATACGACTCAGTACCAAACAAAATTTCAGAGCCAAAGAAAGGCAGATCAAAACTAGATTACGAGAACAAAAATCAAACGATTCAGTGACAAAAAATAATTAAACCTTAGATTTACTCTCCGCCGTGCCGCGCGAATCATCGGGATCTTCTTTCAAGATCGCCCAAAGTGAATACACCCCGATGATGGTTCCGATCGGAAACGCGATAAGCATCAGTATGTTGGTCAAAATCAACCAAGAGCGTGCGGTCGAGGATCCTTTCAAATAACGTAAACCAGCATAGATCTCTGCGATTGAAATTGAGCAAATACAAATGAACTGAATCACACTCCAAAAAACAAATGACTCCGTCACTTTGACCTCACTAATGATGCCGATAAATCCCACAAATAAACAGTAGCACAGAGTACCGCACAGACCTAATCCACCAATGATAATAGCGATGTTGGCCACGACATTTTTATGTTTACTCATATTTCAATCTAGTATTTCAACTGGTAAATCTGGAGAAACTAACACTGCGACGAGAAATAAATCCTAACATCTAGGCTGGCCTAAACAACAAGACGGCCACGAAAACCTCTGGCGGCATAATAAGACTCAGCACCATTGTGGTAAACAAAAACCTGCTCATAACGACGATCGCAAAACAAAGCACCACCTAATTTACGTATTGCATCTGGTGTTTGCACCCAGCTCGATGTTTTTTTATCGAATTCACCCAATGTTTGTAAGTGTCGATATTCCACTTCGCTCAATATCTCGACACCCAATTCCTGCGCCATCTCGATCGCGCTACCGCGTGGCTTATTTTCCTTGCGCGCATCGAGAGCTGCTTTATCGTAGCAAAGACTGCGACGACTGACTGGGCTCTCGGCCGCACAATCGGCAAACACGAATTCACCCGTAGACTCAATCTGCGCTAATACATCGGGCTCACCACCACTGTCTTCCATCCTTCTTAAAATCTGCATTTTCTGTGGCGATGCACGTAGACGTTGCTCCACTTCACTCCATGAAATGTGTGCATGTCGTTTCAGATTCTTCTCAAACCGCATTTGCAATATGCGGCCTAGCTCTTCATCAAATTGGCTCATCCGTTTCACCTCTAGGAAGTTCAGATTGTGGGCTCGCTGCCCCTTGGGATTATCGTTGTGACTTCACGGTTTTTGATTTACTACTCAGTTGGGATTTTTGTGCGAGGTAATCCCACAATTTTGCCACCACCGCTTTGCCAGGTCTTTGTTCTGAAGGGCGTTCGCGGTAAAGGCGAATTTCCATACTGACTTCCCATGCGTCAGAACCACCGTCCGCACGTGCCAACTGTTTCTGTTTTAGTTCACGCACAACCGCAGATTCTGGCAAGAAGGCAACGCCACGCCCTTCTAAGGCCATCATCTTCAAACCCTCTGCCATATCGGTCTCGTAGCATTTATCAAAGTGCAGCGCTTGTCGTGTTTGATTCAAAATTAAATCAACCATACGTCCTAAATACGCATTGTTAGCATACGCAAGAAACGGCAAGGGTTCTTCTATCGTGCCTGGCAGAGTAAAATCGGGTACACCACTTTTATCACAACGCGAATAGGCACGTAGAGCCTCAGTGCCCATGCTGATCATTTCGTACTGAGCGGGGTCAAGCAATAAAGGTTGCTGCGGATGGTGGTAACACAGCATCAAATCGCACCCGCCTTCAGCCAAACTCATCACCGCATCGTGCACGTTTAAGGCCAGTAAGCGGCTGTTGATATCGCCAAAATTTTTCTGCAATTCAGTTAGCCATTTGGGCACGAAGGTTAGCGATAGCGTATGCGGCACGGCGAAGTCAACTGTAGTTTGGATTGAGGTACGTTTACCACGCAACAGAGCCCGCGCATTATTAATTTGCCCCAGCATCGCAATCGCCTGCTCGAAAAAAATTTCGCCTGCGTTGGTTAAACGCGTGGGATAGGAAGTACGGTCAATCAGATCGGCACCTAGCCATGCCTCCAAGGATTGTATGCGGCGCGAGAAAGCGGGCTGTGTCACGTGTCGCAACTCTGCTGAGCGACTAAAGCTATTAGTCTCTGCAAGCGAGACAAAATCTTCGAGCCATTTAGTTTCCATAATATTGAGGACGCAATTAGTTTATTAAGATCATCGCAAGTGCTTCAAAGAGATTGGCTAGCGTTAGGGCTACTCAACTCTTCCTGCACCCCGCCGTGCTGTTGGCGCTCCCACATTTGTGCGTACGCCCCTGCAGCGGCAAGCAACTCTTGATGGGTGCCACGTTCAATGATTCGACCTTTATCCATGACTAAAATCTGCGCAGCATCGACGATGGTTGATAAACGATGGGCGATCACTAAACTGGTGCGACTTTTGGCGATTTGTTTTAACTGGGCTTGTATCAATTGCTCCGATTTAGAATCGAGCGCTGAAGTGGCCTCATCGAAAATCAACATCGCAGGATTTTTCAGTAAAGTGCGCGCAATCGCTACCCTCTGCTTTTCACCACCCGATAATTTTAAGCCTCGCTCGCCCACCATAGTGTCGTAAGCGTCGGGCAAACTCTCAATAAAGTCGTGGATATACGCCGCCTTCGCGACCGCGATCACTTCTTCCTGCGTCGCCCCCGGCTTTCCGTAGGCGATATTGTAGGCAATCGTGTCATTGAACAAAACGGTATCTTGCGGCACGATACCTATCGCTTGACGCAAAGAATGCTGCGTCACGTCCATAATGTTTTGGCCATCTATGGTGATGTGGCCTGATTGGATATCGTAAAAGCGAAACAGCAAACGCGATAGTGTCGATTTACCAGAACCACTGTGCCCGACCACTGCCGTCGTGGTTCCTGCTGCAATCGTAAAGTCGACATCAAATAAAATCTGGCGATTCTCTTCGTAGTTAAAATTCACTGCTTGGAATCTTACTTCCGGTGAACGATGGCTATCGAGCTTGAGTACTGGTGCTTGGTCTTTATCGGCGATTTCCTTATTCTGATCCATCAGCGAGAATAGTTTTTCCATATCCGCTAAGCTTTGCTTAATTTCACGGTATAGAACGCCAAGGAAATTCAGCGGGATATACAGTTGAATCATGAAGGCATTCACCAAAACCAGATCACCCAAACTCATGGTTTGATCTATAACACCTTGGGCAGCACGCCACAAAATCAAGGTCACCGCTGTGGCAATAATAAAAGACTGCCCTGCATTCAACATCGACAACGTGGTTTGCGATTTAACAGCTGCCTTCTCGTAACTTTGCAAACCCTGATCGTAACGTTGGGCTTCGTATTCTTCATTACCGAAGTACTTCACTGTCTCGTAGTTCAAGAGTGAGTCAATCGCTTTGGTACTCGCTTTCGAATCAAGGTCGTTCATAGTACGACGGAAGCTAGTACGCCACTCGGTCACCGCGATGGTAAACGCAATGTAGGCCAGCAGAGCGATGATGGTAATTAGGGCGAACCAAACATCGTATTTAAGGAATAGATAACTGAGGACTAAACCGATTTCCAATAAGGTCGGGAAGATGCTAAATAAAGCAAATGAGACCAAGGAAGAAATCCCACGAGTACCACGCTCGATATCACGGGTCATGCCACCAGTTTGGCGGTTTAAGTGGAAACGCAAAGACAATGCATGTAAATGGCGAAATACTTTCAATGCGATCGTGCGTACTGCTCGCTGTGTGACTTTAGCAAATACGAATTCACGTAACTCAGTAAATAAGGTGGTCGACAAACGCAAGGCGCCGTAGGCGATTAAGACACTCAGTGGCAAGACCATCAAACTCACTGGGTTTTGTGGCGATGTCGTCAGTCGATCAACTAGCTCTTTGAGCACCAAAGGCACGCCCACATTGGCCAATTTGGCACCAACTAAGAATGACAGTGCCAATAGCACGCGCCATTTATACGCCCATAAATATGGTAGTAAAGTTTTAACCGTTGACCAATCACCACGGACAGCGGCGGAGGTGTTTGAGGGAGAATCTGATGATGATCTTGAATGGCGGCGCATGGAACCCGATATAAAATAGAAATTTGCTATATGATTTAGTTTATTTGCGGCAATATTGCATCAGCGATGACGGCTTGGTGCCAATCGCGAACGTGATTGCGCTGCGCTGAGAATGCTGAAAGAGACATTTTCTTGCAATGGCATCATACTCTGACCGAACATATTTTAACTTTTAATCGAGGGCGCTATGACAAATCCCACCAATACCGCTTTACCAACGGGTATGCCCACTTTGCGAGTCATGCCTATGCCTTCGGATGCCAATATTCACGGTGACGTATTTGGCGGTTGGATTATGGCCCAGGTCGATATTGCTGGAGCCATTCCAGCGGCACGTCGAGCCAATGGGCGCGTTGCCACCATCGCGGTAAATTCCTTCCTCTTCAAACAACCTGTATTTGTGGGCGACCTGCTTTCGTTTTATGCGGAAGTTATCAAGGTTGGTAACACTTCAATTACGGTCTACGTCGAAGTCTACGCCGAGCGCAATCGTCTGCAAGCAGATACCGTGAAAGTGACAGAAGCAACGCTCACGTATGTTGCTACCGACAGCAGTCGCAAACCACGACAAATTCCACCTTTAGAGAGTATTGCGTCTTAATCACGCATCATTCGAAGGTTTTTTTCGCAAGAATCTCATTCCTGCGTTATTCTGCTAGCAAGGTAAATAGCAATTTAAAAACTATTCCCAAGTTATAGTCTGATTTTCCTTAGCTGTTTTTTGGTATCTACGTATGCAATCTTCAATTAAGTTGCTCGTCGCGCTCACTTTCTCGTTGTTCGGTGGAATATTGCACGCACAAGAGCTCTCTTTGTATTGCGAGGAAGACAAGCCGCTACAGTTTTACAACGCGCAAGGGAAATTAACTGGATTCACTGTTGAAATTGTTGAAGAAATTCAAAGACGTTTAGCAAATAAAGATGCCATACAAGTTGTACCATGGTCGCGCGGTGTCGAAATGCTCAATCGCAATCCTAATACCATGTTGTTCACCATGGCTCGAACACCTGAACGAGAAACTCAGTATCAATGGATAGGTCCAATCTCATCTATTTCCTACGGTCTTTACGCCAAAGCTAATTCCACTATCAAAATTGAGAGTCTCGACGATGCGCGTAAAGTTGGTCTCATTGGGGTTTATCGTAACGATATTCGCGATCAAACTTTAACACGCCTCGGTTTCAACAATCTTGATCGTGCCAATTCGAATATCTCTAGCTTTAAAAAACTAATGATAGGGCGAATCAGCGTCTACGCTGATTCAAAGATGGGTGTTGCTAGCCTCGCTAAATCGGCAGGATATCAATTATCCGATGTCAAATTGGTGTTTCATTTATTTGATAGTCAGCTCTATATCGCTGTATCAAAAGACACCAATAAAAATATCGTCAGCAGATGGAACGATGCATTAGAAGAAATGAAGAAAGACAAAACTTTCCAACGCTTACAGAAGAAATACGCGATTGAATAATCAATGCTGGTTCGGCGCCAATCGCCTTGCGCATTACCCATAAAAAAAGAAGGCCGAAGCCTTCTTTTTTATGGGCTAACCAAGTAAATTATGCCGCTGGTTTTTCATCGCGGAGTACACGACGTAATATTTTTCCGACATTCGTCTTCGGCAATTCAGTACGGAACTCAATGTACTTCGGTTTTTTGTAGCCTGTAAATTCTTCCTTACAGAAATTCATCAATTCTTCTTTCGTCAATGACGGATCTTTGCGCACTACATACAACTTCACGGCTTCACCAGAGTGCTCATCAGGTACACCAATACATGCGCATTCGAGCACACCGGGATGACCGGCCACCACACCCTCGATTTCAGTTGGATACACGTTGAATCCAGACACCAAAATCATGTCTTTCTTACGATCGACAATCTTGGTGAAGCCACGTTCATCCATCACACCGACGTCACCAGACTTGAAGAAGCCATCAGGCGTCATCACCTTAGCCGTTTCGTCTGGACGATTCCAATAGCCGAGCATGACTTGCGGACCACGGATCGCGATTTCACCAGATTCACCAAGCGGAACTGGATTACCATCGTCATCCAAAATCGCGATTTCAGTCGAAGGAATTGGCAAGCCGATCATGCCTGTAAATTCTTTGGCATCAGCATAGTTAGCTGTCGCCACAGGTGAAGTCTCAGACAAACCATAACCCTCAGCGATAGCGCAGCCTGTTACCGCCTTCCATTTATCGGCCACTGCTTTTTGCACCGCCATACCGCCGCCGGTACAGACGATGTAACCAGAGAAATCGGTTTTCGCGAAATCTGGATTATTCAAAATCGCGTTATACAAAGTATTCACCGCTGGGAATACATTGACTTTGTATTTGGAGAGTTCTTTGACGAAGCCAGGAATATCACGTGGATTTGGAATCAAGAGATTCAAACCACCGATACGTGTTCCAACCATAGCGCACACGGTCAAAGCAAAAATATGGTAGAGCGGCAAAGCACAAACGAAGACCAATTGTTCGGTGTCTTTATGCGAATCCATGGTTGGTTTCAACCATGCGTGATTTTGCAGAACGTTGGCCACCACGTTTCGATGACTCAAAGTCGCACCTTTAGAAACACCGGTCGTACCACCGGTGTATTGCAAGAAGGCGATATCATCGAGCTTCATTTCACGAGGTTGGAAAGTCATACTTCCCGCCTGCGACAATACTTGTTTGAACGTGAAAGAGCCCGGCAAAGAGAAAGCGGGTACTAGTTTCTTCACGTGACGCACGACCAAATTCACGATCATGCCTTTGAGCCCGCCAAGCAACTCACCCATCGATGCAACCACTACGTGTTTAACATCCGTATGGGCAATGACTTTTTCTAAAGTAGTAGCAAAATTTTCGAGAATGAAAATCGCTTCCGCACCAGAATCTTTTAATTGATGTTCCAACTCACGTGGCGTATAGAGTGGGTTAACATTAACCACCACATACCCTGCTCGCAAAATGGCGGCCAAAGCTACTGGGTACTGCAAAACATTGGGCATCATGATCGCTACGCGTGCGCCTGGTTTCAATCCGCGGCTTTGCAACCACGCTGCGACTTTACTCGACAAAGCGTCGAGCTCGCGATAAGTCATGAACTTATCCATACACACATAGGCATTGCGGTCAGCAAACTTCTTGAAGGCTTCTTCGAGTAAATGTACCAAGGATTTATATTGACTGACGTCGATTTCCGCTGGAACGCCTGGTGGGTATGATTTCAGCCAGAATTTATCTGTTGCCATAGAGTGTCTCCGTATTGTTTGAATGTGATTATTGGCGCGATGGACTCGCTGCTCAGTTATATTGGCAGTATTGGTTGTTTGCGTACGCGATTTCCCCATTTGCGCACACACCATACTGGCTTCTATTTGGCTACTATGCACGCTAAGATACACGAAGCGCCTGATTCTGACTATGCGAGGTGCAAATAAGCTGCATTTTTTCCAAAAGAACTGAGCAAGTCTTCTAGAAGATATTGCGATGCAGCATGATTTGCGAACGTGAATTTAGGCTACTTCGTACACTACTAAGTACACTATTGAGTACGCTACTAGCTATGCTACTAAGCGCTCAGTTTCAAGCTTTTTCGACCTGCACCAAGACATCATAGAAAGTCGGGCCGCCGCCCATGTCCGTCAATTGCTGACTCGTTACTTCATTCGCATTCTTAAAATCTGAAGCAAACTTTTTCCACCAAATTGACAAGCCCACCACTAAACCACGACGTGCCTTTTCGGTGACTCTGGCCTTGGCTACAAAACTACCGCGATCATTGAAGATGCGAACCATATCGCCACTAGCAATCCCGCGCAGCACTGCATCTTCGGGATGCAAATCAAGATGTGGTTCACCTTCAGTATCGCGCAAACTTTTCACATTCACGAAGGTCGAATTGAGGAAATTTCGCGCTGGTGGTGAAATCATCGCTAATGGATAACGCTGACCCAATTGCGGGTTACTCACCACCGATTCATAAGGTGGGATATACGTCGGCAAGGGATCTAAACCATCATCGGCCATTTGTTGACTGTAAAACTCGACCTTGCCAGAAGGCGTGGTGAAACCGCCGTGCGCAAAACTCGCCTCTGGCATATTCAACTTGGACCAGCCTTTTTCTTTCAATTCAGCCCAATTTGTGTGTTGCGTGCGTTCATGAGAATAGTCGAACGCTTGCGCCGCCAGAGCATCATCATCCTCCACAAAACATGGGTCTGTAAAACCCATTGCCTTAGCCAATAAACGGAAAATTTCGGCATTTGATTTGGCTTCCCCCATTGGCCTTACTGCGGCATTGTTCGCCATCATATAACGATGTCCATATGCCGCATGCACGTCAACGTGCTCTAATTGCGTCGTCGCTGGCAACAGAATATCGGCATAATCGGCGGTATCTGTTTGAAAATGTTCGAGCACAACCGTGAATAAGTCTTCGCGAGCAAAGCCTTGCGCCACTTTGCCCGAATCAGGTGCAATCGCCACTGGATTTGAGTTATACACAATCAGCGCTTCAATTTGCGGGCCGAACTCTGGCGAGCTGGCACGCAGTAAATCATCGCCTATGCTGCTCATATTGATAGTACGTTGCGCTTGGCCTGCAGGGAACAAATCGGGACGTTCCATGGCATCTGAATTCTTCACGAAACCACCGGAAGAAGAGAGCAAAGCGCCGCCTGCCGCATGTCGCCAAGCACCAACTAAAGCCGGCAGGCAACAAATATTACGAACCGCCATGCCACCACCATGCACACGTTGCACACCGTAATTCATGCGTATCAAACTTGGTTCACCACGTTTTGCACCTTCGCCATATTCACGCGCTAAACCAAGCACTTCTTCTACGCTGATACCGCAGGTGCTTGCAACTCGCTCTGGCGTCCATTCAGCAACGCGTTGTTTAAGTTGCTCAAAACCGAGAGTGTATTGAGCGATGTAGTCGTGATCGAGTAAATCTTCTTTAATCAACACATGCATCATGCCAAGCGCTAAAGCGGCATCAGTGCCCGGTAACAAGGCGATATGCTGATGGCATTTCTCTGCACTTAATGAACGATAAGGATCAATTGCAATAATCTTCGCTCCCTTGCGTTTCGCTTCTTGAACACGCGTCCAAAAATGCAAATTCGATGCGATAGGATTGCCGCCCCAGATGATAATTAAACGTGCGTTTTGTGTTTGCTCGACGTCGGTACCGATGCGGTCGCCAAGTGTGTACTTATAACCCTTACCGCCAGCGGAGGCACAAATCGTGCGATCCAAAAATGAAGCGCCTATCTTATTGAAAAAACGCGCAGACATACTTTCGCCCTGCACCATCCCCATCGTGCCAGCATAGCTATATGGAAGTATGGCCAGAGGATTCTTCGCTGCGATCGCTTTGAGACGGCTCGCGATCGTGGCAATTGCTTCATCCCATGAGATACGTTCAAACTTACCCTCACCCTTTTTGCCCACCCGCTTTTGTGGATAGAGCAAACGATCTGCGTGATAAGTACGTTCGGTGTAGCGTGCTACTTTGGTGCATAAGACACCTGCCGTGGTCGGGTGCTCAGGATCGCCTTTCACTTCGGTCGCCACACCATTCTCAACAGTGACCAACAAAGCACAGGTATCAGGGCAATCGTGTGGACATACAGCACGAACAACTTGGCTACTCATGGGACTTCCTTCATGCAAAATAAATAATCGCAGTGAAACACTGCCAAAAGCGTGATGATAGACTGCTTCCACTATTTCTGCCACGACCGCGATTTGCTGCAGATACATGGAAAAAGATGAATAAGGTTTTACTGCAGTTTTGTAGCAACATCACTCACAAATCTAGTATCCTAGCGAATTCTTACGCAAACCCATCCGAGACTGACTATGAATCGTACCAAGGCCGCCCTCTTTTTGATTGTGATTGCATGCGCTGGCTTGCTCGGATTTGCGATGTATTTACAGCTCGCGCTCGATATGCTGCCTTGCCCTTTATGTGTGATGCAACGCTATGCTTTCTTATTTATCGGCTTAAGCGCACTATTTGCTTTAATTTTCAGCAAACAACATCGTCCCATCATGGGATTTGGCATTCTCGCAAGCTTGGCTGGTATCGGCATTTCTGGCTATCAAGTGTGGGTATTGACGCAACCACCAGGTTCTTGCGGTGTTGATCCACTGACTGCGCCGCTCAATGGCATTTTTATGGCGCAGTGGTTCCCATCGATGTTCAAAGCCACGGGCTTCTGTGACACCCCTTACGATCCAATTCTCGGTTTATCGATTCCGGCCTGGGCATGCGTTTGGTTTGTTAGCTTCACCTTGATGCAAATCGTTCTGCTCGTCAGCAAGAAAAAAGAACGGGTCTTCTTCGGCAAAATTCGTCCATGAGTCTGTTTTTCCATGAAGGCGATACGCTGGCGCATTGTCAACGTCATTCGCCTTTAGATGCACTCGAAACGCGCATGTTGATCGAACATGTTACAGGTTACAGTCGAGTGCAATTAATTACGCAATCCGAATCGCCACTGAATGCGATACAAGCGAATCGACTGAATCAATTATTCCAAGCACGTCTGGATGGGCAACCGATTGCCTATTTACTTGGTGAACGTGAGTTTTTTGGACTGCGTTTTATAGTGTCACCCGCGGTTCTCATCCCACGTCCCGATACCGAATTACTGGTCGAACTTGCCTTAGAGCTGACACCAAAACCAGCCAAGATTCTCGACCTCGGAACTGGCTCAGGGGCCATTGCCATTAGCCTAGCGGTGCAGGATGCTAGCTTTCAAGTCACTGCCGCCGACATCAGTCCGGCAGCTTTAGCTGTCGCGCAATGCAATGCGCAAAACCTATGTGGTCAAAATCAGCACGTTGAATTTTTCGAGAGTGATTGGTACCACCAATTGCCACCTCAACGTTTTCATACCATCGTCAGCAATCCACCCTACATCGTCAAAGACGATGAGCATTTGAGTCGGGGTGATTTGCGTTTCGAACCGATAGATGCATTGACCGATCACGGCGATGGGCTAAATGCCTATCGACACATCATCACCGGTGCCCCACAGTTCTTGTACGACGGCGGATACTTATTGATGGAACATGGTTATCACCAAGCGGAAGAGGTTCAACACCTACTTAAAGAGGCTGGCTTTACCGCAGTGCGCAGTTGGCAAGATTTAGCCGGAATATGGCGTGTAACAGGAGGAATTTGGCATGAAAATTAATAACGATAAACAGCAACTCGACATCGTACTGATTCATCGCTTTTTATCAGAGGAAAGTGCTTGGGCTAAAGGCATCCCTCTCGAAAAGGTTCAACAATCGATCGCACATTCGCTCTGTTTTGGTGGCTATGAAAATGGACAACAAATCGCCTTCGCGCGAGTCGTCAGTGATTTCGCCACTTTTGCCTATTTGATGGATGTCTTCGTATTAAAAGAACATCGTGGTCGCGGCCTGAGTCGTCAGTTGATGGCCGCTGTTCAAGCGCACCCTCAACTACAAGGCTTACGCCGTTTTCTGTTAGCTAGTAGTGACGCCCGTGGACTTTATCAAAAATTTGGTTTTAAAGCCTTAGGCAAACCCGAAATCATGATGGAAATTAATGTCCCAGACATCTATCAGCGAGCATCTGTTAAATGACTTCGTCAACAGCGTTAACAAAAACCACTGCTAGTTTCTTAACTTTTGCAGGTTCAATCTTCAGTCGCGGTCAACAATCCGCAACTCAATTGCCTTTATGCGTCTTTTTACGTCTGTCAAGACTAGCGCAAACCCTGAATTTGCGTATGATCACGCCCTTGTAATCGAGAATGCCGCTTGCTAGGCTGAGGCTAAGCCAACTGACTAAGCCTCAGCGATCAACTTCATTCTTCCTTCGTATTTAATTCTTATTTGTTTGTCATTTCTTACTATTTCTATGTTGCCTTCTATTGAACAAAGACTTGCCCTCGAACTTGCAGCGAAACCTGCGCAAATTGCCGCTGCGGTACAACTATTAGACGAAGGCGCAACAGTTCCCTTTATTTCCCGTTACCGCAAAGAGGTCACGGGTGGTTTGGACGATACCCAACTGCGTTTGTTAGAAGATCGTTTGCGTTATTTACGTGAGCTTGAAGATCGTCGTGCGGCGATTATCGCTTCGATTGAAGAACAAGGAAAAATGACGCCAGCCTTGCTCGATGCAGTGACCCATGCTGAGGACAAAACGCGTCTAGAAGATTTATATCTGCCGTACAAACAGAAACGTCGTACCAAGGCTCAAATCGCGATGGAAGCGGGCTTGCAGCCTTTAGCTGATGCCCTGTTGGCGGATCCGAATTTGGTTCCTGAAACGGTCGCAGAAGCCTATTTAAAACCTGCGTTCAGTACCGCTAATGGCGACAATCCTGGTGTTGCCGATGTTAAAGCAGCACTCGATGGTGCACGTCAGATTTTGATGGAGCGTTTCGCTGAAGATGCGAGCTTACTGCAAAGCATACGTGAATACTTGCTGGACCATGGCATCGTCGAAACCAAAGTCATCGAAGGCAAAGAAGATGCTGGCGCGAAGTTCGCTGATTACTTTGATTACACAGAAACTTTAGGCACGATTCCTTCCCACCGGGCCTTGGCAATTTTCCGTGGCCGTCGCGAAGAATTCTTGACGGTGACTTTACGCCTCGATAGCGAAGAAGAAAAACCAAAATGGGATGCGCCGCTCAACCCATGTGAAAGCCGCATCGCTGCGCATTTTGGTGTCAGCAATAAGGGTCGTGCCGCCGATAAATGGCTCAGCGATACCGTACGTTGGGCCTGGCGTGTAAAAGTCTTTATGCATCTCGAAACCGAGCTGATGACGAATTTGCGTGAAAAAGCTGAACTCGAAGCGATCAATGTTTTTGCGCGCAATTTGAAAGATTTGTTATTGGCTGCACCCGCGGGACCACGCGCCACCATGGGTCTAGACCCTGGTTTGCGTACTGGCGTCAAAGTGGCGATTGTTGATGCAACAGGTAAAGTATTGGAATACGCAACCATCTACCCGCATCAACCGCGCAATGATTGGGACGGTTCTCTGCATACCTTGGCACAATTGGCGGCGAAACATAATGTATCTTTAATCTCGATTGGCAATGGTACCGCTTCTCGTGAAACCGATAAGCTAGCGCAAGACCTAATCAAACTCAAACCTGAATTAAAACTGACTAAGATCGTGGTATCTGAAGCGGGCGCTTCTGTGTATTCCGCTTCTGAATTCGCCTCCAAAGAATTGCCCGATTTAGACGTCACCATTCGCGGCGCGGTGTCTATCGCCCGTCGTTTGCAAGACCCATTGGCAGAACTGGTCAAAATTGATCCTAAGTCTATCGGCGTTGGTCAATATCAACACGACGTCAGCCAATCTCAATTGGCACGCTCACTTGACGCTGTAGTTGAAGACTGCGTGAATGCGGTTGGCGTTGACGTCAACACTGCTTCCGCACCTTTGCTGGCCCGTGTTTCTGGTTTATCGAGCAGCGTCGCACAAAGCATCGTGAATTATCGCGATGCCAAAGGCATGTTTAAATCACGCTCTGATTTACGTTCCGTACCGCGTTTGGGTGATAAGACTTTCGAACAAGCAGCGGGCTTCTTACGTATCATGAATGGCGACAATCCACTTGATCGTTCCGCTGTTCACCCAGAATCTTACCCACTGGTAGAGAAGATTTTGGCGGACATCAAGAAGGATGTGAAATCAATTATTGGCGATGCTGGCGCACTCAAATCAATTTCTCCGGCCAAGTATGCCGACGAAAAATTCGGTGTACCAACGATTACTGATATTTTGAAAGAATTAGAAAAACCAGGTCGCGATCCGCGCCCTGAATTTACCACCGCCACTTTCAAAGATGGCGTTGAAGAAATCAAAGACTTACGTCCAGATATGATTTTGGAAGGCGTAATCACGAACGTGGCTGCCTTCGGTGCTTTCGTCGATATCGGTGTACACCAAGATGGTTTGGTTCACATTTCGGCTTTGTCGAATACCTTCGTCAAAGACCCGCATAGCGTTGTTAAAGCGGGCCAAGTGGTCAAAGTTAAAGTATTGGAAGTCGATGAGAAACGTAAGCGCATTGCCTTGACCATGCGTCTGACTGACTCCGCGCCACAAGCGGGCAGTAAGCCTGAACAACGTGGTGATCGCGATGATGCAAAGCGTCTCAATCAACATCGCAATCAAACTCAGCATACGCAAGCGGCGAGCCCTATGAACAGCGCGATGGCATCGGCTTTCGCCAAACTGAAGCGCTAAGTTTTTTACCGCAAGAAACCGACACAAAAGCCTGCAGCGATGCAGGCTTTTTTGATTGAAATCTGGCAGCACACCCGGCCTGCCCTATCATTCTCGATTAATTACCTCCCGCCTAGCCTTTCAATCGGCTGAACAAGCAAAAGCATAGTCTTTGATCTCCATCAATCTTGCGTGCAATACAAGTACGAACACGGCTTGATTCTGTCGCTGATTTTCCAAAGTTGATTGCAGTCAAGGATTTCGACTTGACAGCTCTTTACTATCCGACGCGTAGTGTCAATACGGGCATCTACTGTGCATAACGTCCATCGACCCGCGTTTCATTCAAGGTCTTTGGTTTCATGAATGGGGTTAAATTAAGATGAGCTCATCGTTCACCAAATCCACGGCGCGGAACATCTTCTATGGTGGTTCCGTTTTCTTCTTTCTCTTTTTTGTCGGGCTCACGTTTGACACCATGACTGCTTTACCCAAACGTGACAACAGTGACAAACTCACCGCCGCCACAGCACGTGGTAAGAAAATTTGGGAAACCCGAAACTGTATCGGCTGCCACACTCTACTAGGCGAAGGTGCTTACTTTGCACCTGAACTGGGCAACGTCTATAAACGTCGTGGCCCAGAATTTATCAAGGCCTGGATGGCCGCGCAGCCAACGGGGGCGCCAGGCCGCCGCCAAATGCCGCAGTTTCATCTGAATGACGGCGAGCTCAATGACTTGGTTGAATTTTTGAAATACACCTCAGAAATCAATACCAATAACTGGCCACCCAATATTGAAGGCTAATTCGCATTCTTGAGACCAGCAAACTACCTCGGAGATCCTCATGCAATACAAATCACAGGCAGTCGCGAAGCCCTATTTCATCGCGGCCATCGCCCTGTTTCTTGCCCAAATTCTGTTTGGCTTGATCATGGGCCTGCAATACCTAATCGGGGATTTTTTATTCCCGTATATTCCCTTCAATGTCGCTCGTATGGTTCACACCAATTTATTGATTGTGTGGCTACTGTTTGGCTTTATGGGCGCCGCCTATTACCTCGTCCCAGAAGAATCTGAACGCGAATTGCATAGTCCGAAACTAGCAATGTTGATGTTTTGGGTTTTCTTGGTCGCCGGTGCGTTAACCATCGTCGGTTACCTCGCTGTGCCGTATGCATCCTTAGCAAAATTAACTGGTAACGACCTCTTAGAGACCATGGGTCGAGAATTTTTGGAGCAACCTTTACCGACCAAGCTCGGTATCGTGGTAGTAGCGCTAGTGTTCTTGTTTAATATCTCGATGACAGTATTAAAAGGCCGTAAAACGAGTATCAGCTTAGTGATGTTGGCGGGTCTCTGGGGTCTTGCGATTTTCTTCCTGTTCTCATTCTACAATCCAGCGAATTTGGTGAAAGATAAGTATTACTGGTGGTGGGTGGTGCATCTCTGGGTAGAAGGCGTATGGGAATTGATCTTAGGTGCCATGTTAGCTTTCGTCTTGATTAAAGTCACCGGCGTTGACCGTGAAGTGATTGAAAAGTGGTTGTACTCCATCATTGCGATGTCTCTCATTACAGGCATTATTGGTACCGGCCATCACTACTATTGGATAGGCGCACCTGAATATTGGCAATGGTGGGGTAGCGTATTCTCAGCATTAGAACCTATTCCATTTTTCATGATGACCGTGTTTGCGTTCAATATGGTGAATCGTCGGCGTCGTGACCATCCAAACCGCGCTGCCGTATTGTGGGCTTTGGGAACAGGCGTGATGGCATTCTTGGGCGCTGGCGTGTGGGGCTTCTTACACACCTTAGCACCGGTCAACTACTACACCCACGGCACACAAATTACCGCTGCACATGGACATATGGCTTTCTACGGTGCCTATGCGATGGTAGTCATTACCATGATCAGCTACACCATGCCATTAATGCGCGGTCGCGTTGCCAATAGCAATCGTGCACAGGTCATGGAGATGTGGTCTTTCTGGTTGATGACAGTATCGATGGTTTTCATCACCTTATTCTTGACCGCCGCCGGTATTTTGCAAGTGTGGTTGCAACGGGTTGCTAGTTCACCTTTAAGTTTCATGAGTACACAAGATCAACTAGCGATTTTCTACTGGTTGAGATTAGGTTCTGGTGTGATCTTCTTAGTGGGCTTGGGTTTATATATCTTTAGCTTCTTCGCTCGTGGCGAAGCACTCGCCACGGAGCAAACAACGGTTTAGTCGTGCGCTTAGTCGCCCCCTAAGTCACCATTGCAGTAATTCGAATATGCCCGACCTCGCGATCGGGCATATTGACTGATGGAGTAGCACATGAACGATTTTCTTCCCGCCCACGTATTGCAAACTTCGACGCAAGATATCCCCTACTACTTGGAAGTCGGTAACGAATGCCAAGTATTCGACTTTGCTTTTCGTCAGGGCTTGCCACTTCTGATCAAAGGGCCAACTGGCTGCGGTAAAACTCGCTTTGTGGCGCACATGGCGGCACAACTACAACGCCCCTTGATTACCGTAGCTTGTCACGATGATTTAAGCGCGGCAGATTTGGTGGGACGTCATTTAATTGGTGATGGTCAAACCATATGGACAGACGGGCCATTGACGCGTGCCGTACGTGAAGCTGGTATTTGTTATCTCGATGAAGTGGTTGAGGCACGCAAAGACACCACGGTAGTCTTGCATCCGCTTACCGATGATAGAAGAATCCTACCCTTAGACCGCACGGGTGAATTGTTGCACGCGCCAGCAGAATTTATGTTGGTGGCATCCTACAACCCCGGCTACCAAAATCTATTAAAAAACCTCAAACCGTCGACTAGACAACGTTTCGTCGCTCTAGAATTTGACTACCCAAACGCCGATACAGAACGCAAAATTATTATGAGCGAATCTGGTATCGATGCCGATCTCGCCCAACGTTTAGTGGCAATTGCTGGGGCTTTCCGTCGCTTACAACATTATCACCTCGAAGAAAGCGCGTCGACTCGTTTGCTCATTTACGCCGCCAAATTGATGGTCGCTGGACTCGCTCCTTT
>CALKVB010000081.1 GCA_937996605.1 uncultured Oxalobacteraceae bacterium
AAGAAAATTCAAAAGGTCCAAGACACCATCCTGGATTTGTCCAACGACTTCTTTTGATCGTCTTCACCGCCGTACATGCTGAGAGGATCGCTGTTGAACTGCCAGGACCTTATGAGCGCACAAGGATGGTAATGATAATCGTATTGGAGAAGCAGATGAAGTACAATCAGGGCGTGTGCCCGTCTAAAGCTGTCGACGTGTACAGAACAAAGCCTAACCGATCCGCACTTTGGCTCGTAAGCCGAATCCGCTTCACAGAACCCGATGTCAATCTTTATCGTCGGAGACCTCCCCAAATCCGGAGTCGATGACCTTCCATCACGTAAAGGCTTTGCAGCCGCTGACAGACCTGGCGTCCGCTCATCGCAATCCTCGCCAGACAAATCAAAGAGAAGGAGTTGGAATCGTGCCGCGTGCTACGGCAACAACGCCAAACCTTATAATTAGGGAGGCGATGACCTTTCCAATTCCATAGCACACGCATCGAAACGTGTTTGGGACGTTTTAGGACAGTTGCATTATGGCTGCTGTTGCTGCTGCTGAAGTTTCTTGTAAGCACTCTTGTGATGCAAATGGATGTGTGTGTTTTGATTGGTTTGGTTCTCTGCATAGTTCCTCGGGAGTACATCGAAGACTTCTTGGGGGATGATCTCAAATTGGCGGGAGGCCAGAACCCGTTGACCAAAGGACTTAGAGGGGTTGGCGTTGCAATGAAGCGAGGCACGACTGACAATGATATTCTCAATAACGCTGAGTTCGAACCGTATATTTGGGACTCTTTTCGGCGTCTCTACAAGCAAGGGCAAACGCACTTCCTTGTGCACACTTGGAAAGAGGAGGGCGACGAAAGGTTCGCAGAGATGTTGGAAACCTTGCGAGAACCCGATGGTCAATGGCGCTGGGATGGCAGTGTGTCTGTAAACAATCAGATTGTTGTTCGCGGCATCACGATCAAGAACACACACAACCGTTTGGCCGTGTGGAGATTCTGATTTCTTGAAGTGTGTGATTTGGGTTTCGGGGTGATTTGGCTCGCGCATTTGCATAAAAATGGTTTGAGAGTTTGATAAGGCTAATACAATCACAACGAACGGACGAGGAGCGGAAGTCAAGGCGAGCGGAGAAGAAGTTGAAGGCTGCACACAGCATGTCCAAATCTGTAACAGCACAATTCACTGTCTCTAGTAGTTATTGGAAAACAAGATACACGCAGTGGTAGGCGTTCGCTTGGTGATTCGGATTGCCTGTGGCGTCTCTGAAAGCGGCATCCCACTTGCCTCCGAGCGAGCTGAAGTGGTCTCGCAAGGCCGACTCGGTTTGTAAGGCGTTTGGGCGGCGCTTGCTAGCTGCAACAGCAAGAATATGGCGATAACCGCGGTCGACGTATCGCTTGGATGGTTTGTTGCCCTTCGCCGTCTGTCCCTCTGTCATGCGACTGTCCAGCGATGATGTCCACCTTTTCCCGGGCGGAACTTGCCGAATCCCGACACCAAACATCCGTACGGAATCATTTGCAACAATCCGCGTGATAGTGGATATGATCGTGGTGAGATCCCGGTGCGGATCTTCAACGGCGGGAACGCAGCCCAGCAATGTGTCTTCTCTGGTGCTGATGTAATCTTCTCCGTCGATCGCGCCGATAAACTTTTCGTACTTCCATCCCATTTTCTTCATCTGCTTGTGATCGATAACGATGGGTGTAACAGAAACAGCCAAACGGGACTTGTCAGCCTTTTCGTCGGGCGTTTCAGCGAGATCGGAGCGTTGAAACACTGCGTCGACCATTGCATGTACATCTTCAGCCGAGCAGCCCTGTTTGCGCAAGACTACCACATAGTGCAACACCTGCTGACGTGCGTCCATGACCAGTGCGGCAACGAAAACGCTTGTCAATCTCGATCGACAAGGTGCGGATTTGTCTCTCATCAACTCATTCAGTCACAATTTCAGTGTAGGCCTGTACTAAGGGACAATTAGGCTAAAACGAAGGCTCAATTTGTTATTAGTGCTGGATTCACAAACGATCACGACCGATCAAGGACTGTAAGAACCTTATACCACTATAGTACGATATAAGCACGCCCGTTATAGCGCGAGGGCGATATAGCGCGCGTACGTGTTATAGTGGGTACGCTATAGTAAGCGTAGGTATGAGGTTGTTGCACGGCCGGAGCTTAAAAGCGCTGCAGATGCTACCGCAAAGAATTAGAAGGAGTGCGTAGACAGCTTTGCATGCGGCTGAGAGCGTTTCTCTGCCGACGAAGTAAAGGAGCAATGGCAAGCCACACATCCAAAGGATTGTGTTCCCAAGAAGAGTCCCCTCCAGGCGAAGCTTGACGCAGCGTACAATATGCTATCCAGGGCAAATTCTTCTCATGCGTTTGTGAAATGCAGCGCCGCATGTTTCAATCCTGTTGCAGCAACCCATGGGCTTGCACCTTATGTGTCTGGGATTCGTCAGTCCTGAGGAAGGCGCCGATCATTGCACCCTTTGCCAGGCAAGTACGTTTCCGCACCCGAAACGGGATCGTTGCCGACACACACTAGGACTTTTCGAATACGGATTTACGGAACTCAACAGCAATCGAAGCCGAATTCCGGTGAAATATACGGTTTGTGAAGCACAAGCCGTGAAAAAAACGGGTTGTTACGGCGTGACGGGCAGCTTGCGGGAGTTTTGACTTGAAATATGACGCAAAGTGGCCACTGTGCCCATGATGTGACATTCCATTGCAGTCACGCAACGTCCTTTGTTCAAATCGCTTTTCTCGATTGACTCTATTGAAATCCAAGAAATATATATATTCTGAAATTTGTGTAATTGGTCGCACTCGTGTACTGTCGCAATCTCGTACTTTTGCTGACTTCTCAGAGAAAGTCTGGAGTTACTGTTTCGTGACATTTGTACGGGTGCCGTACAACGAAAGTTTTGGAAATCTTTTCACAGTTTTGGAAAGGTCAAAGTCGTACTCTCGCAAACTCGTACTTTGACGACTTCTCACGGAAAGTCTGAAGTCACTGTCTCGTGACATTTGTACGGGTGCTGTACAAGGAAAGTTTTGGAAACGTTTGAGAGTTTTTGGAATGCTTTTGAGTACACTTTGTGTTTGCTCTGCATATGACCAGCATGGATTCAACATGCATATACTTACTAGTCAATTGTTCAGGGCATCATTTCGTCGGAAGGTATTTGACAATATGGCTTGGCTGCACGTTGAAAAGCAGCCACTGCACGGTATCTTCATATCAGGCCTATTCCGCCGTGACCATCCACAGGAGTTCTCGTAAAGTGTTCGCGATTCTCTACTACGATTAGATCTAACCGGAAGTTTACAAACTGCGAAAAACGGACCGCGAAAACCAATTGCAGATGCGGTACCGATGGGTGGGTGAATGACTTCTTGTTGCTCTCAGAAGAAACTGTTAAAATCGATTTATCAAAACCAACGGGGTGCACACTCGTTCATTTGCCGATTTTGTGATTCCTGGTAATTCTAAGGAGGATTAAACAACAGAGCGCCCGGTGTATTCCTTTCCGTCGATCGAACACCTTCCAAACAGCCCACGTCGGCTCGCGCATGTCGACACGCATGATGAGTTGTTTGAACAATAAGTACAAGCGTCCTTTATGCATGCTGAAACTGTTCCCATCGAACGACAACGACTTGACAAGGCATCAAGTTCGCCCATGCTTGGAGGACTTCGTAGACTTGCGGCCACAATTCGGAGCCGCACATATGATACGGAATGCCTACCGTCGTCTCGGGATAGCGAAACAATGGAACTTGGGTCAGCTGTTCCAATCCTTGTCGAAACCATTCCAAACGCTTTTCATTGGAATCATTGTCCCATTTGGACGGTCCGGGATACGTCTGCGCGAAGAACGACACAATGAAGGGTTGCTCCGGACTGCCATTTCCTACCGCACACAAGGTGCCGGGTTTGTCTCGCCCTCGCTCAGCACGCGAAGGATAGCAATTGGCATGTGGAAACGTTTCGAAAAAGACATGACTGAAACCCTTGGCTTCGTGACTGACGCAGTTGGCCCAGTGAAATCGTACGGTAAAAGGATCGCGAAGGATATCTCCGACGGTTTCTGTGAGGGGCATGGTTTTACGTGATATCACTTGAGCTTTCTTTATTTTGAAAATTCGCTAGCCCGCCGTCGTGGTGCGCGGCCCACCTCTCCCTCAAACGTCATGAACCTATCTATCGAAGTCAAGTGAGTGCTTCGTTCCATCTCCCTTGTTGCAAAACGGATGTTGACTTCTTTCGATGCAGGAACGTCCACGCTTCGTTTTCCTTGGGGTGTTCTCTGAAAGGATTCTTACCGCAGTTTGCGGCGGACGAGCGGGTGATGAACGTGCGTTATCCATTTACTTCCTTGGATCAAATCGCGGAAAACTTTGGAGATCGGAAAAGCTCACTGCAATATGTGTTTCGAGATCGGGGCAACATTCAAATCTTTGAATCCGGTAGTGTAGTGGGGACGGGTTTTTCCTCTGTGGAAGAAGCGAAAACGAAAACTCGTCAAATTGCCAAACTGGTTTCAGACGTGATGAAGGATATTCCCTCTTTTTCTGGTGAAGTAGGATGGCTTGATTTTCGCATCAACAATATGCAAGCTACTGGACGGTTTGGTTTCTCACTCTTGTTTCGACCGCTCCTCTCTCGGCCCGAAGTGTATTACGAGCCCGAAGAGTTTCCAGGCATTCGATGGCGCTACGTTCACCCCGAAGACCCGTCGGTCAACATTAGTTTCTCCATTTTTCAAAACGGACATTTTACTGTGGTGGGTCCTCGTTCCACGTACATGGCGCTTTCTGCGGCAGAAGAAGTACAAAGGACATTAGTGCCGTTTAAAGAACCACCTAAACCTGCCGCAGTGGTGTATTGTAACAAGCGAGCGCCGTTGATCTGAGCCTTCAATTCATGTCGAGCGAGGGCTCCAATACATTCAACACGGACCAGCAAAGACCGACGTGACGCTGGTCTTCTTCGTCTCGCATGAATCGAGTTTCAAACACACAGTGCTGAATGAAGTTGAAGGCTTGGACAAAGGGAGGCACCATACGTCGAGCTTCGGTCAGTTCCATGCCTGGATACTGCATGACCTTGCCTTCATCTTCACTTCTAGGGCTAGGATACTCCGCAAACAGAATGGTGGGCGACAGATACCACCCCAGCGGAGGAACAAACACGGGTGGAATAGAGTCAAACAATAGACAGCCTTTTCCGCGTCGCTTCCAAGCTTGTTGCATTGGCATCAACCAGTCATGCATGCACAAGGCGTAACAGGTTCCACCTCTCAAATAAGGCATGTAATAGGAAGCTTTTTCAATCAAGGATTCCTCGTCGAAACCGATTTTGGCCGTCTCTTTCCGAAGAAACGCAGTGACCACCTCCACATCAGGAATCGTGTCTCTCCAAATGCAAAAGTAGGGTTCTTGGAAGTACAGTCGGATCCAATCCGTAATGAGGATCAACACCGAACCAGACTCATCATAGGTGTAAGCAAACGGAGTGAGAAACACTGCCGTGGTGTTGCCACCCAGAAACACCAAGAGACTCATCAACACCTCCTCCGCATTCGTGTTCCATCCAGACTGCTTGCTTTCCGCCCAACCCGAGCTTTCAGCGGAGGCCGCTGGGCTCGCCTGGTCCGAGCTTGAAGGCGAGGCAAGAGCCAAAGAAGGAAAATCGAAACCGTTTTGCTGTAATGGATAGCATGCACGTGAAAAAGTTGGCCACGCGTGAAAAAAGGCAAGTTCACTCACCATTGTTTCCAGGTGGCAACAGCTTGGATTTGCAAGGCGTGAAAATTTGATTTGGCGTGGCCAGTCAAAGTTGACATGGCCGGTGGGAAGCTCTGGCCGGACCTGAACAATGGCGGCTGGTGCAAAACGGCACTAATCGCTTTGTGCTAGGTGCTCGGCCGCTACCATCGTGTCGCTCTTGGTAACTCCCCAATCTAAACAGTCGCGCTCACCAGAACAAGGCTCAGCGGTGACAATAGCTATCTCCACTGCATCATACGGATGCAAAATCATGCAAGATCTCAGGCAATCCCGCAAACAAACAGCCCGGGATGATATACTATGCATCGAAAAAGCCGTCAAAACTGGTTTATCAGTGGTATAGACTACAATACACAGTTTGCCTCGATAGAAAGACAAAGAGAACGCCAGTCGTCGTCTGAAACGTCCCGTTTGTGTAGCGGCGAAGCGCTTGGAGGTCGGCGCGAATTATGCAGCTGGCAGTTTTAGACGCCCGACCTTGCCAACAAAACCCCTTATAAAACTTATGATATCGAACTGACGCTGCGTGTCAATTTGGAGCAAAACCGCTCACAGCGTATGCCACGACCGTCGAAAGCCACCGAAATGGCGATTCGAAAACTTCGTCATCGCGTCGCGGGTGGCTCGAGAGGCATTTTTGACTGTTTTTTTCGCAGCGTCAGTGGGAATGCTGTTCCTCCACGTGAAACTCGCGAAGCCGTGATCACACAGAGAGTTTTATCGTTGGAACAATTCGCGCAAGAAAATCGCTGTCAAAGTTCAAAAGCGTGGCGGGAGCCTAAAGATGATCACTCGATCAAAATCTAAAAGCAGAATTAGGGTGGTCGCACAGTTGCTTCACAATCGTCACAATCGTTGTCCTCGTGTTTTTCACGCCTTGGGGTCGAATCACTGAAACTTTTGATGCATGCAACCCACGAATTTCGTGTGGGCGAAAACGAATGGCACTGTAGTATGTATTTCGATCATGAACGGATACAGTGTCGACTGAAGAACTACATCCACTAATCACACCTTTTGCTGGCAACTACATCGTTGAGCTCAACACCAAATCACGAATCCGACCTCTCCAAATCCCTACTGCTCGAACTTTGTTCCCCACGCCATGGGATGATAGCGAAAGTAACACGAAGGTTTTACGATCTGAATGTTCAAACGCCTTTTCGGCACCACGACTGGTTTGGATGGGGTTTGAACCACTGGACGCTTCGTTACCACCCGTTCTTCTTTCCAGAAAAGACCCAAAAACGGATGCGATGGATTCTGCAATTCGCGCGAGAACACTTCGGAGTTTATCCAACAGCACGCTAAGCGCCACGCAGGATGAGTGACATCACGCTCGGAAAGTCGTGATCCCACTAAAGCGGGATGCCGTGAGATGCGGAAGACTGTATCCGGCGCACCCTTAATCCACTCCACGACACGTGCAAATGGAATGACAAACACGCCTCGACACTGTTTCGGACATTCTGGAAATCGCTTGACCCAATTCTGCACGACCTCTTCGGGCATGATATCACTTTGGCACACGCTGGAGAGATTCATGAGCAACTCTAACGTGTCCTTGGGTTGAATCAAATGCAACCACTGCCGTGGAAGAATGGCGTACAAGTGTTCCTTTGAAGTACTGTCTGCTGGATACAAGGCATACTTGACCAGACAAGGATAATTTCGATTGGAATCTCCTCCAAAACAACGCAAGTAGTGAGCCAACTGCTCCATGGCTTTTTGAGTTTGGTTTGTTCATTCATGTTTCCTACAGTGATTCAAGATTTGCTTGGAACCACGTCGCGCATCATTTGTAATTCCAGTTCGGTACTCAGATCCGATACACACAAAGTGATGTGGTCAAACGTATGTTGATAGCGATGCTGTAGCCCTCGCCAGATTTGTGTGTACACCGTTCCACTTGCCTCGAATGGATACACAATCACGTTTCGCACATGTCCAGCGGCCAACGCCAGTGGTCGACCCACTTGCGACCACACATCTTGCAACGCATCGGATTCTCGCAACACCAACACCGACACATCGTACGCATGCCATAGCGGTGCAAACAAACCTTGTCGATGATCGCGCGAAACGCGCACCGTAGGAAAGTAATACGCAGACTGGACGGTCAACTCGCCGTAGCCACTGTTTCCCTCGCACAACTGCTTGGCATACAATTGCCAACCCAGCGAAGAACATGCCGCCAGCTGGGTCAGCGGAGTAATCATTCCTTGACGAACCACCTGTCGAGGATCCGCATGGGGCGAAAACACCACCAATAGACTGCCCGGTTGATGAGCAGCGACGTCCAGCGGGTGTTGGCGCGTGACCCGCAACGAAAGGCCGCACAACGGCCGGTCCACCCACTCGTTTCGAGGCAAACGCCGATAATACCGAATGCCCCGATTGCGTTCTTGCGAAGCTATGGCATCTTTTTCTCGCTCCACTCTCCACTCTTCATACATGGAATCCACCGCATCACTCAAGGGCTGACACGCTCGCTTTTGCGCCATGCTTTATTTTGGTACACTTTTAAAACCACATCGGGTTTCCCGGTTTGCGTTGAAGGAACTACCAAAGTCACTTTTGAAGATGGCTGAAGTCGAAGTGGAATATGTTTCCTTAGCCAAGCAGAAAGCCTTTGCATTCATCAAGAGTTTGTGCCAAGCCCGCGGCTACCAAACGGAGCCACCGGTGTACGAGCGGTTCTATCAAGGGAGCGACAAATGCTGGAAGATTCGCACCAAATCACCAGACGGTCACAAGGTGTTGGCGGTATGCACCAATGTATGCAAAGTCAACAGTGATGAACTCGAAGTGGACGATGAAGTCAACGACAGCAAACTGTCGGCTAACAAACTCACCGAACAATTGCTCGAGTCCATCCTCGATGAAAGTGTCGAACAAAAAGTCAAATGGTTGATTTTAATCGGTGACAATATCAAACCTAAACAGATTGGAAAACGCAAAGGGGTGCAATTGACGCATTTCACCTACGAGCAAGCATGTGTGGGCGACATTACCCAGCACATGTATCAGCCAAAGGAAGTGATCCGTGTCCATCAGCCACGCAGTGACCAAGACTGCCAACCTGTGAAAAGCAGCGACATTTTTGTGCGCTTCAAAGGATTCGTCAAAGGTGATTTGCTTCAAGTGACCCATCATCACGGTCAGGTGGAATTTTGGAGAGTGGTGTGACACAATAAACTACCGAGATGAACCGAGACAACGATCCTTCGGAACAAGCCAAAGCGTACGTACTCGATCGACAACGATGGACACGTTTGGGTACCTTTGAGTTTTACTGGGCCGGTTTGTGCATTGTACTCAGCTTTGCCATCTCCATTATGCTCTTTGTGGTCATGGACGAGCGAGTATCCACCGAAACCATCAAAGACTACAAATGGTTCAACGGGTTTTACATGGCCACCGTCATCGTGCTGCTAGGCATGTGGGTGGCCAGCTTTGGGCTGCGCTGGGGATTCTGGGGCAAAAAGTCGCCCGGTGCTTCGACCGCACCACCGGATTCATCCTCGTCTTCGATAAGCCTTCCGTCATTTGCCTGATGTTCACAAGAATAAACAATCATGGCATGTGCCAAGTATGCCAAGCAAATGAATCATAGTCCAACAGATTCAGATTTCGGAAAAAACGTCTACACCGATGGACTGGCATGTATGAATCGGTACCGGAATTTAGGATCGTGTGCCGCAGCATGTCGGGACTTGACCACCCAACTGGACGTGTGCGCCAAATGTTTGGCCAATCCGAAATTGTGCGATAACCCACTCAACAGTGCTGCACCAGGCTCTGATGCCCAACCATGCTGTCCAGCGTTTGCCGATGCGGTTCTGTGCAACCGCTGCTTGAATGACTCGAGCCTTTGCTCCACCCGTTCCAAACTCAGCACAGGAGCGCTGGTAGGAATCATCGTGGGCTCCCTGGTTGGGTTTGCCATCCTTGTGATTGCCATTGTGCTAATTGTCAAGAACCGCCGAGAAAAACTGGCCAAGACAGATTTCATCGACACCACAAGAGACAAACGAACGATTGACACGCGGAAATTGCAAGCGATTGCGACACTCAATATTGATCCTTCCGTGCTAGAAAAGGCTGAACGACAATTAGCAGGACGGTAGAAACACACCAAACGATGTCCCGTTTGCATTTCGATACGACGCTTGAAACGATTCGACACGCGCGACAGGATGCCTTGGAGGACTATGACATGGCACGACGAAAGTACGAAGAGTACTTGAAAAAGTGTGACCAATTCAAGAACATGGTCGAAATCAAACAGGACCACTTGAGATGTTTGGATGCACAAGCCCAACAAACCATCCGAAAATGCAGCCGTGCCAAAGTGGAGGCTTGGATACGAACTGTGAGTGAACCTTCCCGCAAGCACCAGTGTATTGTGTGCAAGAAACATCACTGTCGCGCACATATCCTTCACACCCACGACTGCTTTGGCAAACGCCGTTCTCGTCCTTCGATGCCAAGTCCCGACTGTCCACTCTGTGTCACCGGATTTCCAGTTTTGGAAACCAGGTTGGCCGATGAAAGTCAGCTTTGATGTTCCATCATTTCTCATCATGGAATGCCCTATTTGTTGCGAGGAGCGGCAGGAGATTTGCTCGAATGCAGCTTGCATTCACATCGTGTGTGCCCAATGCGCGGCTAGGACTCAGCGGTGTCCGTTCTGTCGAACCCCCGCCGCTTGGCAAGCCTTCCAAGCACCAACCAAAGCCACTGAAATCACGGTCATGGATGGACCTCTGATCCAGGTTTTTGAGGGTCAGCAAGCGCTACAATGGCTTCGAGATCGAAATTTTAATTTGCGTTTCTTGTTTCGCGAACCGATGTGTGCTACCAACGAATGACTTCAACGCGCACACAAGAAAATATGTGTTTCTACGAGTGTTTTTCATGGCTGTTGCCATTGCAACATCACAAAAAGAACGATGATGTCGTTTATGAACAACTGCCACAAGAAGAAGACCGGTGTTTCCAGCCCAAGAGCGCGGACCCATTGTCCGACAACGACGAATGGGAGGAAGTGGTGTGATTTTCAGTGTGGCTGCTGTTGTTGTTGCTGTGCTCTTCGAGCGGCATCACGCATTACTTCTTCTCGGAATTGTAGCAAGTCGTGCATACTGGATGTGGGACGTTTGTTCACCTCGTCCAACGTGATCTCCAATGTTTGAAACTGCTTGAGATATTCTTGCACCTTTTCTGTACATTGGTCCGGTGTTTGTATCTGACCACTTCGAATCACGGGCAATAAATGTGCGAAAAAATCATGCAAACGTTCGTTGGTAAATGCACCCGGCGTCACCTTTTTCTTTAACGTAATGTAGGGCCCACCACGACCCGTTTTGTCCAGAAAACGCTTGCCTTGCGAAAACATAAGTTCAATCATTTGCTCTTCCATAGGTTCATACTTGGTGCGCAATTCCTTTCGCGCATCATTGCACGCTTTCAACTGATCTCTGAGCGTAAAGACTTGGTTCACATCAAATGGAGTTGCCATTTCAGTTTATTTTCATGCAACACGCGTTCACATCGCACCAAAGCGCGTTTGAAGATCAAGCATGAGCCGCAACTGGCTTGGCTTCACCCTCTGCCTTTTTGCGCTTCTTCAAGACGGGGACGGGAACGTCCGAGGGTGGCTCACCCGCTTCATGCTTGGTAGATACCGTGGCCCCATCTCCTTCAGGAACCTTGGCCTTACGCGGCTTCTTCTTCTTGGGAGCTTCATCAGACTCCTCGGCCGGACGCTTCTTGGTCACAGGTTCCGATGAAGAGGCAGACGACACCTTTTCCTTCTTTACCTTTTTGATCTTGGGTTCAGCATAGTCCGACTCGTTATCGCGCTTCTTCTTTTCAGCCTTTTCCGGCTTCACCTTCTTTTCCTTGGGAACCGAAGAATCGGAAGAGTCGGCATCATCGTTCTCGCTGAGTTTTGCCAAGTTGCGTTTGCGATTGGGAACGGGCAATCCCAGGCTTCGACAACGGCCGTGATAAGAAGCAAACTCTTCTTGAAATCGTTTCAAATCCTTGGCAGCTTGCTCCAGAAAAGGTTTCTTCACCTCTTCGGAAAGTTCAGACCACACGCCGACTTGGCCGCTCTTTTTAAAGAACTGATGGGCGCGCACTGGTCCGCGCGGGGCCTTGGGATTCTTGATCAAATACTCTGCATTCTCACGTTCGTAACGCTCTTGGTCCTTGGCCGACATGTCTTCGTAGCGACGCTTTTGCTCCTCGGTCAGCGT
The DNA here is from genome assembly GCA_937996605.1 of uncultured Oxalobacteraceae bacterium. Lineage (GTDB taxonomy): Bacteria > Pseudomonadota > Gammaproteobacteria > Burkholderiales > Burkholderiaceae_D > Undibacterium. Next base: position 12,065 of record CALKVB010000081.1, read on the forward strand.
TTCCTTGTATTCCTTGGCATAGGCTTGGCGAACCGACATGGCATGTTTCTTGGCTTGCTCTGCCGCAAACCAAACGCTGTAGTCCATTGAGGCGTGTGCAGCACTCCACGCTTGTTGTTCCTCCGAAGTCATGGCATGCCACTGGGCATAAGCCTTGGTCATCCACTCATTCTTGAGTGTTTGATGCCAATACCACGAACCAAAAGTGCTCGTCTTGCCATGGTCCTTGGTCCATTGGGCGCGTTCCGCCTCCGACATGCTGCTCCACACATCCGCGGCTTTGACGTCCCACTCCTTGCGATATTGAGCCCAGCGTTCATCCTGGTAGTACTCGACACCCTTTTTGGAACGTTTGGGACCCACGCGGGGCTTCTTGGTGGTATTGGTCACATTGACACCAAAGACAGTGGCATAGGCATCCAACACCGCTGCCTTGGTCTTGAGAAACGGCTTCGGAAGTGCACCCCCCTTGATCACATCTTTCGATGTAGGTGTTGCGGGCGCCAGCAAAAAGGCACGACCCACAATGCTCTCGATAAATTCGGAGGGTAGCTTGTTGCAAAACTTGCGCAACAACTCCGATACGACCGGATTGCGCTGAGGAGCGCTTGGTTGCTTCAAGGTATACAAGATACCAATCGGACCGCAATCGATGGGATTCTTGGACAGTTCTCCATCCAATTGAGCATGAACCAATTGCTCGGCCGTAAGACCGTTCACCACTTCCATTGTGGTGGGAATGGGAGACTGGTTACCCGTCTGAATCAATACGCCTTGATACTTCATGTTGCAAGATTGGAAGAGAAACTTTGGAAAGTTGGAAAAATGAGAATGAAACAATCCACGTTGGACTGTTTTGGTTTCAGGCGATTTTCACTTTTGGGAATGGAAAAAGAAAGACCATTCCATGAAGGACAAGAATGGCAAGGTCAAATGGTGGATGTGGGCCACGTTTCTTCTTGTTTTGGCTTTAGTATCGTTTGCATTGGCCACATTGGCCGTTTACGAATCCAATGCATCGACTGGGCTTCGGGCGCAAGCGGCTCGAAACGAATTGAGGCAACGAAACACCTTTAGTTGGCCTGAAACAGAGGAAACTCACGATGTGGTGGCGGCTATTATTGAACCTCGCCGGCACCGGAATCTTGTGTTTGTCATCAATCATCTTCATGAAGTGTTGCCACATGTACCGATCCATGTGTTTCACGGTCGACTCAATCAAGACATGATTCCAACGGGAGATCACATTACGCTTCACGAAATTCCATTCGACAATATACAAATACCTCATTACAATGCTATTTGCATGGATCCCGCGTTCTACAAGGCCTTGCCGGGCCGACATATTCTCATCTTCCAAACGGATTCGGTCGTGTTTTCCAAGAGTCAAGTTCGACTGGAAGAATTCTATCCTTTTGATTATGTAGGAGCACCACACGATACCCTTCGATACAGTTTGGTGGAATGGAAATCTCAAAAGCACTTTCGAGTAGGAAATGGAGGTCTCTCTCTTCGACGACGTTCCATGATGTTACAATGTTTGGAAACGACACCGCTCGACAAGGCGTTGTACATGCCCGAGGATGTGTATTTTTCACATGAAGTGATTCGGCAAGGAGGAAAGATTCCCAGTGAAAAAGAAGCGGCACGATTTTCATTTCAAAGTGTCTATGCGGACGTATTGCCATTCGGAGCCCATCGTAACTTGCCTACACGATGGATCGATCAGATGACCCCCGAAGAAATTGCTGTGTTCAAACCAAAGTGAAATAGAGATCGAAAATTCATGTACTCCACGAAGCCGGTACAAACCGAAACTTTTCCAGAAAGTCTCCGAACGATTCTGTACCGATGAACTCTTCGGAAGTCGGTTCAAAGAATTTCGACGTTTTGGTCTCGGCAAGACGCTTACGTTCTTTCTCAGCTTCCAATCGCTCCAAACGTTTTCTTTCGTGATATTCGATCATTTCTAGTGTGCTCTTCTTTTGATGGCAATTTGCACATAACACTTGTAAATTACTGATTTCATTACTTCCTCCCAAATGTAAAGGAATGCGGTGATCGATTTGCCAACAGTGAGGCAGTTGGTTCTGACATATGGCGCACTTATAGCTTTGCTCTGCTGCGAGGATGCGTTTTCTACCTTCGGATAAATGTCCACGTGTTGTCATTCGTTTTTATTATGAAATCAGACATTATTCGGGATGTGATTGGAACGCATCATTTGGTCTTCTTAGGACCAAAATACTTTTCGAAATCACACTTGATCACGGCCATGGCCGGATCGAGCTGGACCCCGCTGATCGACACCGATTCCATCCAATACTTCAATCGAAAGTCTTGAAGATTGGTGGGAACGACGAGCGTTTGAACTTGTTTCCTCAGCCAAAAATCGTCGTGTTTGTATCGTACAGCCAAGTCCACCACGCGGCGCCAGTGTTTGCTCTTGTCGTGGGCCAATAAAATGAAGAATCGAACCAATAGAACCACGAGGTTTTCCTTGTTCCTCTTGTGTTTCAATGCAGTGGGTCGCGCTTGAATCTTGGGCATCAATTGCTTCTGCAGCAACTCTTGTACAGCCGGCATCAACGTCAGGGAACGTTCAGCTTCTCGTTCCAAACGTTTCAACATGGCAAACATGTAACCTCGCTTCAATGGACCTTCTTGTGTCGGCGAAGGATCCAAGACATCGTTAATGGGAATCAAAGGCTGCAAAGTAATAATCTTACAGTGTAAATGTAACATGCCGTTCGTCGAAAATGCCGCGCGACGCGTTGACCGGTAGATCAAATGGCGAACCAACCAATCTCGCATACGAATTCGAACGAAACATTGCAACCACAGTCGACGACGCTGCCGTCGTTTCTTCTTGAAACGCATCACCAAGGTGACCAAGATCCAAGGACGTGGCGGTTTTTCTTTCAACACTGTTGATTCTCCTCTTTGCAGTTGCTCTTCTTCCTCGACCATGTCGGCCCATGATTTGCTGAATAAAGACCGTTTGACTTTTGGTTTCACCGGCTTGACAGGCTTGACAATTTCAACCACCTGTTTGGCCGTTTCTACTCGGGTGCCCACGCGGCCCACCACAAGCACTTTTTTGGCATGCCCAGCTGGCGCCGCTCGGCCCTTGGTGCCTCTTTGAACCACTTGCGACCACATGAATTATGACAATGGATTCCATTTTTCAACAGCCCGTTTTGCTGAGATTTTATATTTGGAAAATCGAACAGAACCGAACCATGCCCATTAAACAAACAATGACAGAGCCAGCCACTCTCGCCGCTTTACTGATGCCATTTATGCAGCATTGTACACGGACAGCCTCCATGTATGCAGCCAATCGACCACGACGTAGTCAAGGTGCACTCACACGCTGTGTGCGGTATCATCTATTATTGCCCACCAAAGAAGGCGAGCAAATCCAATCGGATGTGTTACACTTGCTGTCAGGTCACCCCGACCAGATGAGCGAACAAGGACAAAAGGCTCTCGAAGAGCATAGCGAAGATTTCAACATTTTAACAGAGCTGGGAACTTCGCTGGAAGAATGCATGATGAGCCGACTGCCCATTGTAGAAGTTGAACCGAATTCTCCGGCCGATCGAGAACTGTGTCGAGAGATTGATCGCGTCACACTGGGCAACAAACAGACTTTGTCCAATCTTTTGGAAGAACTGCTCCAACGCGCCAGAGAGGCGCTGGAATGAGGATCCTCGGATTTAGAGAGGCGCAAATCAAAATATATGGCAACCGCATAGTCGAAAAGATGTCAACTTGTACGTGGCTCATCTACCATGAACGCCAGCGAATTTCTACGTGTTTTGCAAGATGTGCTCCTCAAATCATATGGCAGAGCAGATGATCTAGTACTTGCTCATGTTTATGATGTGGTTGGTGCACTACCCGTTGAAACTGCGAGTCTATTCACTGAGGAGTTGAAGGAAATGAACTTACAAACATCGGGGCGCTCATATCGTTCTATCCAAGTGGTTGATATCGCTTGCCAACGTTTGTTACAAAGCGATATAATTGACGTTGTATTCTTTGGTGAAGCAAACTTCACGTTTTGCACCGCGTTGGCCGCAGTTCGGCAGTCTTGCGATGGCATCATCGGAACCAAGTACGAGAAGTCTCCTACAGTTTCACTGCAAAAGTCGATCCGCATATGTATCGAAGAACTGGTAAATCCAACGTCAGACTTCTTTTGGTGTAAGCCAGAATCGAATCGCCTTTGTTCCATCCGGCGATTGGTGGAACTTCGAGATTCTTTTATGATCCGGGGCAACGACGTGGATGCCACTCATTTTACTCACCCTCCAAAAACATCGGATTTCTTTTTGCAGTGTCCGTGGGTTGGCCAGGGCGACAAAACGTATTCTACAGCTCTTTTGATTCAACACTTTATTCGCAAAGCTGCAGCCAATCAACACAAAGGTTACTTCGTTTTTGTGGGAATCACAACGTATTATCCATTTTGCTTGGACTATGGACTGGAAGAACTTTGTTTCAGCAGAGGTTCGCCGGCTCGCCGCTTTTACCGTTTTGTAGGAATAGATCGAAGTTTTCCGATGATGCTCCTTTCCCATGGTTACGTTCACGAAGGATTTTCTCGAATCCATCACAAAATTGCGACTTATCATGTAACCTTATGCTTTGAGCGATTGTGAGACTTACCCAAACATCTCCGATACAATATTTTTGACCATATCTGAGTTTTCTACACCGGGATGATGGTAGATATTCACTGCAGAAGCCGTGCTTGGGGGTAACATCTCTTGAGCGTTTCGAAACTCATCACTGAGCTGAAATAACGATGATGGAGGAATGACCACGGCAACTTCGGAACAGTGACACGCCTGACGAAGCATCCAGTAAGAAATTGGGTCCTCGGCTGATTCGAACTCAGATGGCACTATTTCATGGAGAAGTTCGAAATCACGCTTCACATCATCTTGCTTTAGACGTTCTAGTTGCGTCCGACCTTTGCAGCATGTAGATTGGCACTGTTTTCGAAGCGAGTCCCAGTTTGCGCGTATATCTTCTGTGCTTCGAAACTTGACGCATTCGAACGTGTGCTTGACATAAGTTTTTTCGGCATGCTGAGTGGTATATACAAAACCCTCCAACGTCTGATCATTACGATACTGTATCCACACAACGCCAACGAGACCGAGCATTTGTTCAACGTTTGATGTCAACGGCAGCAGATTTTGAAATCCATCTTATTTGAAACCATTTTCTGTTTTTTCCAAGCCATCGCTGAGAATCGGAAATTCAAGCGTGCACCAAGAAACGCAAATGACGATTTTAGATATTTATTGCGAAAAAGAACAATTACGTAACGTCGCTGACATCGAAGCTCTGCTTCGAGAAAAGCTGGCTCGTAACGATCAAGCACTCTTGTATGTCGGATCTCATGTGTTGGGAGACTTTCCTCATGTTCGAGGCTTCCTATTTATATTTGAGTTGGTGCCAAATCCCAATGCGGTCATCGATCATGCAAAGTGGGCCCAAGCAATCAGAGAAATCTACATGCGCAAGGTGTGGAAAATGAAGCAGGGTGATGCGTTCTACAATGACATTCCTGGTCTATGGGAATGCCTAGGATGCATGCCTCGTCGTCCCATGTTTGATCATGAAACTATCGATTTTGACGAAATTCATCAGCCTTTGTAAACAAGAAAGCCACCATGACCACCTTTGCCAAAGCGCTACAAGTCATGGTCGAATATCTTGGATCGTCTGAATTCGCAGGACTGGAGGACGCACATGATACAGTTCCTCACGTGCGGTTTTTGCAAGACATCAATCGGAATGGATTTCTTACCATCGACAGTCAACAAGGCAGCGACAATGCACTCGATCTCGAACGAGCTTATGTGTGCGGCTTCATGAGACCCAGTCACTATGAAAGAGCACTGCATGCCATGAATGAATTACGATCCGACAAGTTGCTATTGAACATTCCAGTGGCAACAGAGAAAGATTTCAAGGCCAGACGTATCCCTTTAACGATCGACAAGCGAACACATGAAGCCTTTACCACCAACGGCATGTTTGTGCCTTCCATGGATTTTCGATTTATGAAGAAACAAGCCGGGTTGAAGCCCGGTGAAGCAGTACTTCTGGTGCTGGCCATGGATCCAAAGTGGGGCAGAGCGGCCACTTCGAAACAAGGGCTTTACCGCGATTTAATCCGCGCTTTGAAAATGTCTTTGCCTGAACGCGCTTGAACCAGACGTTCCGACAATGGAGAGATAATAAAATAACCTGACGAATCATGTTGTCGATTCCTTTGCAATTGGGATGCTTGGCACTATTCTTCCTATTTGTATGGTTACTGATGAAAATATCTAGTCTGGAACACCGATTGGAATCCTTGGAAAATCATATGGGCGACGTGGTCACCAAAGATGACTTTACCGAGGCCGTGAGACTCTTGGCGCTCAAAAACGAAGATGAATCATGATCTCAGCAACTCTACCAGACGGGTGAAACCACAAGACTTTGTTCTGTAATAAAAAGAATTCATTGAAGTGAATTCATCTCCAGTATGTACAAACATCGTCACGTGTTTTTCGATTGTGAAGCCACGTCGAATAAGCCATTGGAAGCCCATGTGATCAGTTTGGGTTCTCAAGTGACCGAGTATGACGGCAAATCGTTTCAGCCGATTGACAATCATGGCTTCCATTCGTTTGTGAAAACCGACAAACACAGCGACGATGCGGCCCAAGCCGTGCATAAGATCACGCGTGACAAGTTGGAACGAGCTCCGCGATTTCCCGAAGTGGTCGAACAATGGAAAAGCTATCTTCGACCCTACATGGCCGACGATGTACGCTTTGTGTTGACAGGGCACAACGCCATGGGCTTTGATATTCCGGCCTTGTTTTGCAACTTTGTACGAAACCGATTGGACTTTGAACATTTTCTGCGCGACATCCGCTGCGTAGGATTTGTTGACACATTGCCAATGCTCCGCAAACTGTTTTCCACCCAACCCAAAGAAGCGCGCCCTCACGATCCCCAAACGAAGAAAGAACAATATACACTCGGCTCTTGCTACATGACTCTATGCAACGCCAAAGACACAGAGGGAGCCCACGATGCCCTTTTCGATTCGAAAATGCTCGTCTCCGTGTGCAACTCCCAGTCGGTGTGCAAGATTCTCAACAGTGCCAAACTTTTCTCCTTTCTGCTGAAACGTGATGTAGCCATGAAAAAGGTCAAGAACAATGCGGGACCTCTCTTTGCTTCGACACAACGAGTCGCCCAGTCACAGCCAGCTGCTCCAGTGGAATTGACCAATCAGCCAGTGTGGGATGCAGAGCGACGCTTCTGTTTGAATTGTGTGTCCTTTACCGATCATGACCGTTGTCAAGTGTCGTTGCGTGCGGTAAAACGCCCATTGGAAGAGACGGACAACAATGACATGGCCGAGTCTAAATAAATGGAGCCCAAGGTTCCTCTCTACATGAAAATTAGTGCTGGAGTGATCGTTGGAGTCGCATGTTTGGCCATTTTATTCATTATTTTAGCCACTGCAGGAGTGTTTCCCGGAAGAAGCCGATCCAAACCCGTTTCTCCGTGTGCCGCAACGTGGCCTCCGCCCATCAAAGCGTCTGACTTGTGCCAGGTCGGCTATTTACAAACCTTTAATCCCGCCACCGCAGGTTGTAATCGCACCGCACCCACTACTTGTGCGGATGCTCCAACTCCTTCTGGAACGAGGCAAAGCGTTCCAAATAGTCGCTCGAAACGGTAATTACACGGTCATGGTCAAACTGGTTTTCAGATTTCGCTTCAGTTTGGCCGGGCTACCACCTTGTCAATTACATCGTCATGCATCAATGCCGCACTGACCTCGCTCAACATATAGGTCTTCCATGCACCGGTTGAATAGGCGTCGGTCTTGGCGCTACTCGTGTTGTTCATGTCTTGGCCCTATCCTCGCAAGCGCTTTTCCTCGTCCAAGAAGGACAGTGACAGGGAGTGATTATCATCACAGTTTCTGAGACAAGACAGATCACTTTCTATCGAAGAGGCAAGTTACCAGTTGTTTTAGTATTTGAGCGAATTCAACGACATTGAGAGAGCACCCATAGTCCTACCGAAGGGAAGAAGGGGGTATTTGCTCTTCATCAAGAACATTCCAATGTTCTTTACTGTTTGAAGTCAGAGACATGACATGGTTCGAATGCTGGCAAGTCGAGAGGCATGGTGTTCTCCAGAATGTGTCATCATGAAGTTGCAAGGACGTCACCTTGGCCGTACCATCCAACCATCCGGTTGCTTCGGGCGGTCGGGGATAAGGTGACTTTGAGCGTTTACCAAGTTTGCAACCATTTCGGCGAGTTTAAGGTCGGCCTTCCTTTCTGCAGAACACAGAGCTTCTGAAGATACGACTGCCTCACGGTTCGCGTCTGCGCGACGAACAGACACTCTCGGCATGTCTTTATTTTGAGCAGACGGTTCTTGCTTGACTTCGAATTCGGGTGCGATCGGCAGTGGCAACTGCTTTCGCTTCAGCGTTTTCGCCAAACCAGAATCGGTGGAAAAAGATTTCTTCTTTTGCGGGGATCTGGAGTTACTCTTGTGGCGACGCTTTACTCCATTGAATCCAGAAACACTAGGAATTATCGGGGAAACGGACGCCATTTCTTGGATTTTCTGGGAACTGTCGAGTAATGCGGTACCACGTACCGGAAAATGATTGCGTGACCAAATTACTAATCATCGGTCTACCTTATCAGCAATTAATGATAAGAAGAGAAATCCGACGGTGCTCCGACATTTGATCGCTTGTTGAGTTCTGCTCAAGCTGACTTGACAAAACTGAACAATTCACTAATAATGACAGCTGCTATGAGCAGAAACGTATCTGAACCATTTTCGACCGTTCGGTAGGCTTATGACGTCCGCGAATTCATATGCTGCAATTGCGGCGAAACACCAACCACAAGCGGTAGGCATTTCACATACATGTATGGTGTAATGTCTCACTCTCACACATGTGAAAACGTAGAAAAAACAGAAGGTGGTTTCGGTACCCAACGAACCTCCAGAGTATGCCATTCCTGACATGAACAAGGTCCGTGTCTCATATATGCGATTGTATCTTTGGCTCACCAAGCTTTAGGATCATGTCTGTACTGCAGGTTGTGGCAGCATTCACAGAAGACATGCCAATCACGAAAGGGCTGAAATATGTCGTGTACGCATGCACCGTGTGGGGTGATTCGCAGAAACGTTGGGCCCCCGACGATCCAAAGAAAGTAGAGCGTCCCGTAATAATTGTGGACGAAGGAGTTGTTGCAGGAACGACCGAGTTGAATTTATTATTCAACAACATCCCTCAAGAACAATTGGCCAAAACGATAAAGCTATCTCCAACGCCTGCCGCATGGGCAAGACCCCATTCAAACCCGAATTTGGTCAATTATGTTCGTCGACCAACCGATTGGGCGACAGAGTGGTCATGGACAATCAATGACTCGCATCTTGAAGACATCATCGTCAAGAGCGTGATGGGCATTGCAGACACCGATGTGATTCGCAGAATTAACAGGTCTGTACGCTTTCATCGTCATCAAGCCCTCTATTTCGACGAAAACGCAAAACGAAGATTGGGGTTTTCATAATACTTTTCCTTTTTGTTCTGCGTAATGACCAACCTGGAAAAGTGTCGGTCATTCATGAGTTTGATTCCAGTCTTCGATCTTGACTCTGCAGTCGAATGCATCCCACGAAGGTCAGAACATTCTTACGCCGATCTACCATGATCGAAGTGATGAAGGTGTCGTGTTTCGCAGCTTCCGATCATGATGCTGTAGTTGTCAAGTTGATTGATTTGGCTTTCCCGAATTTCCGGCTATCCCAATTTTGAATGAGTTGAATATTTCATGCGCACACCAACACCAGAGGTGATTCTCATTCCATACGACCAGTTAGATGAACTTGGTGTTGTCACGACCGAAATGTTTGTACGCAGAAAAAGTGATCTAGTATTTGTATTTGAGCCTTTGCCATCCCGATTGAAGTATAGCATAAGACTTGGTGTTTTGTGAAACGTGCTAACGCACTTGTTATCCTCAAGATTTTCTTTTGGATTGCTATCTTTTTCTTTTGATAGCAACAAAACGAATGTCTTAAGATTCAGATCGCTGTATCTATTTACTCTTTGGAATTAAAAGCAGCGAAACGATTGACATATTCCATTCCCACAGAAACTACACGGTGTTGAAATAGGTGGTTCTTGACGTGAAACACCACCACTTCGTTTTCGGCTTTGGCGGGAGCATAGGCATGTGCCCAAAGGTCACCTTTCAACAACATAGGCTTCAACAGCTTGCGCACCGCATTCATGCCCTTGATCTTGCCCAGAAAACGATCTTCCCATGCGTGGTCAACACCTTCGCCAAACACATACCACTCGTGTTGATCCGGTTCGGGAAAGGCCTGCCAATGATGCAACTTTTCCAAATAAATCTGGTTGGGAGAAAAGTTGCGGTACAAGCTGCGGCGATCCGGGTGAGGATAGTCGTACACCAGGTTCTTGTCTTGGTGGTAGATGTGACCCCATATTTCCTTTTGCATCAACGCATCCGCCTCTTTAAACGAATGAACCACGGCAACCACATCGCCAAAATGCGGATCATTGCAGGTATCTCGAAAACACAAAAAGGTTTGCAGAGATCCTGGACGACGCTTCTTGTTCGTCACTTCTTGCCATTCATCCTTTTCGGGGACGGAAGAGGTAGAATCGCGAGGAGATGGCGGAGATGCGTCCGTGGAAGTCGAGGAGGTGGAAGACGCTTGATCTTGATTGGTGACAGGTCTCTTCAAAGACACACAAATGTTGAGTGTGCCGCGGAGCATCATATCCACGTAGTATTCGCCGATTTCAAAATGAACCGCGGTGGTGCGCACGTCGTTCAATTCGATACGACCCATGGCTGCGCAAATCACTTGGGCCAAGGATTCCAAGTTGCGAGGCAATAGGTCATTGGGTACGACATCGCGCGGCTTCTCCTCATCATCGCTGTAATCGGCCCAGGCCTTGACCGATTTGGGAACGAAAATCGCCGGAACTTTTGACATGTTCAAAGACAAGTTGGAAAAATGGTATGCTCATCATGAACCCGGTCGTGCTTGGTTTGTCGAATGAGATTTTATAAATGGAAATCATGAAAAAACATATGGCAGATCCCAATAATCTTTCGCATATCCATGTGGATCGTGCTGCGTTGACCTTATCGGGTGCCGCGCTTTATTTGTTGGGAGTCAATGGCCTATTCATGTCGTATGACACCCAGAAACCCCCTTCGTTTTGGAAGCGATCGAAACCATTGTCCCAAACCATTCTTCAAGCGGCCATTGTGTCATGCATTGGAGGGTTGTTACTGATTCTATTGTCCACCATTTTGTACGAACACGAAAAAGAGAGTCAAGCCACATCTATCGCGGGCATGATTCAACAGCAAAGGCAAAAGAGCGAAGAAAACTCCAAAACTCATGAATCGGCCATTATGCAAGGCATCAGTATGGCCGTGATTTTGTGTGGTTTGTCCCTGCTGCTGTGGGACTATCATCAACGACGAGACTTTCGTTGGACCAGCATGTTGGTGTATTTGGCCGGTTGGACCTCAGTGGGCATCACACTCGGCACTGGTTCTAAAAGCTTGAGCAATTTGGAATGGGAGCGGTTGTTGTTCACCGTACCAGGTGCGTTGGCAGTTGCCGCAGGCACCATTATGATTCCATGGGAATTGAAACAATCGTGGATGATGGGGCCATCACTGAGCATCATGGCCATCGGTTTAGGATCACTGTCGATCGGTCATATCCTGGTGAGGGAACCGTGAAAGCTTAACACCACACCTTGGGCAAGTTCAGGGCTGCCTTCTGGTCCACCAACTCTTTGGCCATCGAAATACGCTCCATCATGGCTTGCGGTGAAGGCGGGGCTTGAAACTCTGAGTTGAACGGAGACAGAATGGCATGGGCGGCCATGATTCGCTTTTGATGGTCCGTAATGGGAATAGTTCTCAATAAAAGTACGCGTTGATTCCATTGAATGACCAATGCAAAATAAGCTCCTTCGGCCAACGTCTTGTCAAACAGCGGTGCCAAAAAACGAAATACATAGGCTGGTAAACACTCTTTCAGTTTGAATCCCACCATCTTTTCCTCTGTAAGTCGCTCCGCTTGAAATGCGTGCGTACCTTGGACGGAAGCAAACGTCAAGTCATGTTCCTTGTCGCGAATCACCACCAAAAAGTCGGTGGTTTTCAAATCTTCCATGGGAGCATATTGATCAATCTGCAACCCATCGTTCAACATAATCATGATGCTGTGGGTCGGATCCGAATATAGGACCCCATCCTTCTTGTCTTTACCGGTCGAAGTACAACAACCGCGGCAAAATAGCTTATCAATATTCATATTCGGACATAAAGCCAAAGTGAATGACATCTTGTTTGTTTCTTTGTGAATTCTTGACGATAGAAGGCTCGAAAAAAAAACCTGTAAATCAGAAAAACATGGTCAAGGTGAGGATGGAACGGGTGACAAAAGCGTGACATACCTGTGGAGTTGCCGTCGGATCCTTGTGTATCTTCTGCCACAGTGGCTTTTCAGCTTGAACACCAATAACACCAATCAGTGCGTTTCGGCACGAACCTTTTCTGGAAGGTAGTTTTTATCCTTACAAAGAAACAAAAGATGGGTGCCATCGGATCTTGCCTCAGTGGTTCAAAGGTGCGTGGAGAAGTCGGTGTCAAGAATATGACCATCGGAGTGGATTTTGCCTTCAACAAGACGGGTGATGTCCAAAAGGCGCAGAACCTGTTGCAAGCAGCCGCCAATCGCGAAAAGTACGATCCAGAGACGCAACGTAAGATCGATCAAGAAATGTTAAACTTGCAAGAGCGTCTCGGTCAGTACAATCAAACCCAGCTGCGTCGACAGGGTTGAGTTTTGTGTCCAAAAAATAAACACAACATGCCACAAGAAGAGAGTGACAATGTTCGAAGCCTGTTGAAAATGGTACGCGACCCTTCCAAAACCGCTTTTGATCTGTTGCCCACCGGTGAGACCTTAGGCTCCTTTGCCAACCGACATGTAGTCGAGGCCTACGTGCGACAAATATTGATGAAACGCGAAACCGCCCAGCGTTCTCGAGAACGTAATCGCAATCAAAGGCTAAAGAAACTTCAACCCAAGAAGAAAAAAGCATGACCGACACCTTGTTTCGTGCCCACTTGCGACCCAAAATCGAACCGTGTGACCACATCATTCGTTCTTTAGCCGTGCAACACGAGCGGGGCCATTCTTCTCGACGTGATCTCTTGTATTCGCTTCGCGAACACGACGCCCATTTTTGGCAACAACTTGACATCGATGCGCTTTTGCATCTTTGGCTACAGTCGATTGGACAGAACTTGCGCTTGTCTCCACCGCCTACACCAACTCGAGACTTGAAAACGTCGATCTGGAACCAATTTTTACGTCGACTTTCTCTCGATCTTTGGATTCTGACCGACGATGTGGTCCGAGGCAACAAAATGGTCAACCTGTTTCTCGACACCATTCAAGACACTCTGTATCAGCAATTTCCTTTGCCGGTATCTCACACGTCTTCGACCTTGAATGCACCAACTCCACCCGCGATCCCGCCGACACGTCGCACACCCTACGTCCCACAACTAGATATCATTCGAGAAGACGAAAAGGAAAAGGAAGCCTCCGATAAAGCGGATGCTCTATCCACCGCTTCCGCTCGCTTGCAACGAACATTTGATCTATTCGATTTGGATTCGTTTCCTGCACCGGAACCTGATTCCAAATTGTCTGAACTCTCGGGATCTGGGATGCGTGTCGTGACTCCCACCACCTTCAACAATGGACGAGGTGGTACTGTGATTCGTCTGAAAAAATCTAGCAAAAGCAAGCGTAGGGCGAAGAAGGAGAGCTCCTCCGATTCGGAAGACGATGAATGAAATACTCATTTCTCATCAAAATGTGGGATGGGTTGCGTGAAGCTGAGCCCGATATGGCCTTGGATGCTCATGCGTTTCAAGATCCATCCTTTGATCTACTTCGCAGACACTAGTGTTCTTGCTTTTATTGTCAGCCCGTTCTTCGAACAGTGACTAGACGTTTTACAGCAGGTTGATCGGGTGCCACATGCTCTGCCCGTCGTTTCAAAGTTTCCGTCAGGGTCACATCAGGTCGAAGTTCCGCAAAACTGTTTTGCAGATGATTGGCCTTGCAATCGATCATATGCGATGTTTCTCGTTCCTTCTTTTTCACGATCAACCAGTTCATGTAGTCGCACGTGTTGGGCTGAATCAAATACAAAACATTCACGTCACTCTTTTGTTGCACTCGATGAGCCCTATCTTCAGACTGCAAGAGGTGTTCCGGACTAAAAAGCAGTTCCGTAAACACCACCACACGCGCTGCAGTTAGTGTTAATCCGGAACCAGCAGCCATAATGGACAGGAGAGCAATTCTGGGACCATTTTCGCTTTGAAACTTCTCTTGCAATTCAAATCTCTTTTCCGGGCTGACTGAAGCATCGATGAAAAAGTACGACATTTGATGGGTTTCACACCACTCCTTCAATGCTTCCAACATCAATTGATGATGAAAGAAGATCAGCACTTTTAAGGAAGAATCATTAGCCATCAAGTCTTCCTTGAGATGATTGGTCAGGAAATGAAGCACTTTAGGGATCTTATACTGACATGTCAAACGGAAAGATTCCATGTAGCTACGGTCTCGACCATTCTTGGCCTCTTCCGCATCCAATAGCTTCTTAATTTCCTTCAACTGCGGCTCTGGCAACGGTTCCAACAAAATGCTCGTTCGCAACTTGGCTGGCAATTGAGGCAAAATGTCCTTTTTCCGCCGTCGCAACATCATCGCCCACAGAACCGACTGCAACTCGTCTTGACGATCGTAACCGCGAAATGTCCATTGATGAAACACTTGCACCGGTTTGCAGTATCTCCAGGCAAAACTGTCGTCGGGTTCCGATTTGTAATTGAAGAACCTGGGAAACAACCGGATCCCGCGCGGCAACAGTTGCAACGTGGAAAACAATTCGGAGGAGAAATTAAACGGTGTGCCCGACATGAGAAGAATGCCTTCGCACGTTTTACCAATCTCCTGAACCGCCTTGAACCGAGCGCTTTTGAAGTTTTTGATGGCATGAGCTTCGTCGCACGCCATCAGTTTGTATTTCCGAGGCAAAATATACTTAGATCGAACCTTTGCACTGGCCACCATGCCATACGATACGATCAGAATTTTGTGATTCGCCCACTTGACTTGGTTCTTCTTTAGGGCAAAATCACCGCTTTTGCTGACCGCAAACACATCTTCTTCGCGGAATTCGGCCCAGCGGATAATCTCTGACTGGATGGTGTAAATCAGCGAAGATGGACAGACGATGATTGCAGTCTTTTCCTTGAAGAATTTCAAATACCCCGCTAATTGAATGGTTTTTCCGGCACCCTATACAATGCAAGCATGAGGTGATGCGTGCAGATATCACATATACATGATCACATACCATTTCATCTGCCAAGTAGAAAAACTTTCGAGTGACAGCTGTTCGAACACCAACACGCTGAAACGGAAGCAGTTTTTCCCACAAGGTTCCCAACCGAGCTTTCAGATCCTCTTCCGTCACGTCATCGAGTTCAAAGATCTTTCGAATGTATGCCACCAGGGCTTTCGGTGGATATGCGGGGCTAAACCGTTCCAACGCACGGATGGCAGCGTCGAGGTCGGCGAGTTCAACACCAAAGTGATCCGAGAACTGATTGCATTCTAGTTGCGCTCGTTTCAATTCATATTCCACTGCTGATGTCTTGGGAGTAATCGACAAGTACGGGGCCTTTTTTTCCGTGAGGCCATCCGTATCCACACCCAAGGAAAGAAGCTCCAGATCAATTCGAACTTTCATTCTGTCTTGAAGAGATCTTGGCAAAAACGGTGCTTTGTCGCACCGTGCGAAACCATCCGCCTGATTTTTCATTTTCATAAAATTGATTTGACTACACATTTATCGAACAGTTCCTATCATGTTTTCAAACGGATCTCCGATTTCAAATGTCGTTGAGTTTTAGTGCTGCGCTGGATTCCAAGGAGGACATTCCACATGACTCATTTTACGGAACAGTCATTGCGTTGGAAGAATGCTTTCGCGGTTGCAAAACCTTGCCAGAATTGCATGCTTTGCTACGATCAACTAGAAATCAATGGACCATGGTGCGAGCCACGTCCTCGGCACCTTTGATCTTTCTGTGGCAACTTTGTTCATGCACGGAGATGGAATGCATCTTCAACCATCCTCTGAAGCTTTTCCAACAAACGTGTCGCCATTCGGATTTTGAAACGGCCAAGCTCGTATTTTCTTTACGCCCGGTACGCGTTGGCGGGACACCGGATGAAACACTTGAAACTTTGTCGGCAATCCTTGGTTCGAAGGATGCAAAAGTTGTGCTCGCATGGATCGTAACACAGCGCGTGTTTTCTTCCGCAGCCTTTGCAATCATGTTCCAATACTGTCACATTTTCTTTCGTATGCCCGATATGGCAAAGATCATTTGGCCTTATGTGCAGCAAAATTTCACTGCAAGTGATCTGGAATGTTTGCAAATCGTACACTCACAAGATGAAGAAGCCGTGGATTGGCTCGTACAAGAGTTGATTGCCAGAGACAGAATGGATTATCCATTTGCGTTATATCAGCAGCATCCTCGGCATAACTTTGTCAAAGCATTGGTCAAGGCTGGAAAAATGAATGAACCCTACGAATTCTTGTGGTATGCAATCCGATATGGTGACTTCAAAACGGTTCAACTACTCTGGCCCATGCTGCGAACCGATCGACAGATTGACTTGGCGGAGACCGTGCACACGTGCAACTCCAACAATTACGAAGAGGTAGAGTCGATGTACGAGTTCTTGGTACCTTATGTGACAGAGGAGGCAACCAACCGCATCCTGCAGAACTATCACGTCTCTGCCTCCTTGCTCGAAAAGCTGCTATCTCGTTACAGAGTGTATCCACAGAATGAGCGAAAGGTATGGAAAGTACAAATCGCAAGTACGGAGTTGCTATCCCGATTCCTGCCCATTCGTACGTTTGCCGCGAGAACTGATCCCATCACGGTGAATGCGATTTGTGAACGATTGGGAACGTCGCCAGATGTATTTCGAATGGGCATCAGCGCACTCGACAAGATGCACCCTCTGCTAGCCATGTACACTATGCGCGTGAATTTGTCTCATATGACTCCCGATATGCTTCGAACCGTTATGCAACGTTCCACCACACGATTTCATGCACCTTCAGAATATTTGCCCGGACATATTCAATGGCTAGACACGTTGCGCTGCTGTTTTCAGCGGAGAAATGAAATTATCGACCCCTCTGCGAAGGCACTTTTCCTTCAGTATGCACATGAGTTTGGTTGTGCTGCACAAGGTGTTCTTTGTAATGATGCTTCCGATTTTCCTCTCATTCGACAATAACTTAATCCAACAATTGCTGCCGTATTTGGACACCATTTCCAGCGAATTACGCTGAACGAGTACGAAACGAGGACTTATGAAAGTTTACCGCAGCGACTACAGGATAGTGATCGCTTCCTGATTCCTTCATGGATATTGCAAAGGCTTCTCCATACGTGGGCACGGTGGCATAAATGAAATCAATGGCCTTGTCGTCCTCTACACAAGTAATATCAGAAAAAGAATTGGCATGCGAAAATCCTGATCGAAGCATCCGATTTCGAAGATCTGTTCCATCACTGTTAAAATCACCTGCAACCATGATTCGATCCGTCTGTGGATTCCAATGTCGCAGTAAAGCTCGTAATTCTTCGTTTCGTGTTCGATGATTGGATGAGTCCAAATGTAGATTGGCAGTTGCGATTACCTGGTTTCCATGCGCAATCCAGTTGAGATCAAAAGCAGTGCCCCATCGATGCCACTCCGTTTTGGTCTGATGCTTTCGGATACGGCCAAACTCTCTGCGAACCATCGTGAGGTTTCCGTACGGAATGCGTGTACGACCACTCCTCCATTCGGACTGATCATGGGCTGCCAATTCGCCAACAAAATAGGTCTTTCCCAGCTTCATCTGCAACACTCGCCGTGCGGCGGATGTCACTTCTTGCAAGAACACAATGTCCGCATGGAAGGAACGTAAGATTCGTATGATCTTGTTCATGCGACAGCACATGGGTGACTCGACCAGAGGTTCAGCCAAGATGTTCCACGACATAACAATCATCGTATGTGGTTAATTTATTTTGGAACGTTGGAACAGATCTAGCATGTCCGAAACGTCGGCGCCACACAATTCCGACTTGCGCAAGGTATCAAACTTGCGTTCTAATTCTTGCACCACTGGTAATTGGCACACTTCGTTGAAAATGAATCGCTCCTTCATGGGTCGGATCGATTCGCAGCCATCGTATTCGTTACAATGCAAACAATGCAGAAACTCGATTGGGTACGTTTGCATACAAATTTTTTTCATATTGGCTTGTCGAACGATGTCCACCACTTCGGGATCGTTGGTAGCGCGGACATAATCTGAGCACATGGCGATCCAGAGCTTTTCCTTTCGAATCATGTGTGGTCTTTCAACAAATCCCGTGCTCGTCATTTGAAACATCTCCTTGTATTCCTCCAGGTCGAAGAATCGATCGTTATCTTGAACTTCACTTGGCACATGGTAGAGAGTTCCAATTTGTTGCATGACTTCCTCAGTGAAGCCCATACCACC